>JAGWBT010000075.1:5544-22553 GCA_021295755.1 Candidatus Poribacteria bacterium | reverse complement strand
GTAGACGAGAACTGCAGCGACGCACCGGTGCTCTCGTGTACCGAGTAACTGCTCTGATCAGCATTGGTTAATTCCAACGCGATCGGTTCCGCGTATGGGGGCCAAAGGAGTTCAGTTTGTTCCGGCTGAACGGAAACCGGCTTGACCTCAAGAGAGGCAACATCTAACGTCACCTCTCCTATGAAATCTCCCAATCCCCAAAGTAAAATCTGATAGGAGGTTTCCGCTTGTAAAGGAATGTAGAACGTCGAAGCTTCGGTGTCATCGACTGTCCCTTCGTACAGTGTGTGTGTGCCCTTCAGCAAAGCAACACCCAATTCGCCCACCCCATTTTCTGTTGGGAGTTGGGAGGTGTTTACAGTAACACCTACGAGAGAACTCGTCCTATCAACCTTGAAGGGAACAGTTAACACTTTTTCCTCAAGATCTTCTTCCACTGTAAACGGTGGGAAATTACGTTTGGGGAGAGTGTGCTGCTCGCGAAACTTCATGTAGACGTGAACGATGTCGTGACGTTGCCCAACAGGGACCAATTTCAGGAGATAACGTCCGGCATCCAATCGCTGGGAAATACGGAAATTCCAATCGTGCGGCATGTCATCATTCCGTGCTAGAAGTCGAATGCCGGTTTCATCCCACAGGCTAGCCTTCACATCGGTTGGACCAAAACTGAAGAGATCGACAACTCCGGGTTCTCCGAGACGGACGGTTAGGTCGGCTGGCAGATCAACGGGCTGTCGTAAGCCGGGGATAAGCTCGGACGTTCCTATTCGTAGGGTGTAGGGCAGCAGGTTATTTTCCTCAGCACTTTTTACCGCAATGTCATACTGCCCCGGTTGGAGGGTGCCTTTCCATGCGCTGCCTCCTGTTATTGTCCTTCCGTCGCTTTCCGCCCCACGGAGGTGAATAACTCCCTCCATTCCACCACTTAAATTGATTGTCACATCAACGGGTGCTGTGATTTCCCTTGTGAATATGTCCGGTGGTCTACCCTCCTCTTCTCGCCACATCATTTTAACTGTTTCGTTGAAAGGAATGGGATGGGGTCCCTTTCCGACGCGTTCCTGTTTCTCAGGCATTCGCGTCAAAGCGGTAATGCGTGTAGATGTGACCGGCAACGGCATGGAGTAATAGTGATAAACCCCCTGATCGAAATGTCGGTGCACTTCTCCTCCACGCTTGGGTACAGTCAAGGGCCACTCCTCTTCATCCTCTAAGCGATAAGTGAGAGACTTACCAAGGCTAAGGGTTTGCAGGTGGTATTGCCCCGGTTCATCAATTGTCAGTGTATATCGGAGGGCAACGTCCGGTTGTAAGTGTGTTTTTTTGACCACACCGACTGTAAGTCCTTCCTCTAGGCGAAGAGATGTCCGACGCAGATGGATCCCTGCCCGCCCACGAGACTGCCCCTGCGTTTGCACGGTGATTTGATACACACCCGGTCTGAGATACTGCTGTACCAAGGCGTTACGACCGATGCCGTTCTGCTTTGCGGTAAACAGTTGGGTGATAAGTGCCGTCCGCACTGTCAACTGGGTTGCTAAACGCCCGCTTGTCTCCAAACGATAAAGACTCGGTTCCTCCACAGTAAGGGTAAAATGCTGCTTCTGTTTGCGCTCAAAGTTGACGTACAACGGTTTCTGTTCGGTGAGCTGCGGAAATGGCTTGGGTTGCTCTAGCTGATCCTTTAGATCGCTCAACGTTAATTCCGAAGGCGGCTCGGCGGGAATTGTCTTTAGGGTAAAGAGCGTTGTTTCTGTCCCTAAGTTTTCTAGGTTTAATTTATGCAAGCCGGGCGACAGGATGGAGTCGGCGTTCAATTTTCGCTCCCCTGCGTTCAAGAGAAAGGGGACCTCTTTGTCCGCTTGAATAACAAGGTTGGACCGTTGTCGCACACTAATAGAAACCAGCACCGATTGCCCCGAGTTAAGGATTACGGGTAGTGGTTCACTTAAATCTATCGGCAACGAGCGAATAACTATTCCCGTGGCAACATTCTGCCGACGATTCAGTTGAAGCGTGTATCGTCCGCGACGTTGAGGTAAGGTGACTTTGGGCAACAATAAACTTTGCTTCCGAGCGGATAGAGGCATCGTCTGGAAATTAGCTGTCTTTGCATCGTTTTGATATAATTTGAATGAGAGAATACCCTTCGATTCATCGGGTCGGATTGTGAGTTTATAGAAGCCTTGAGTCAGTTCAAGGGGTTTGCTCGGCGACTGAAATGGTGGAGATCGGTAGTTTCTAGGACGTTTAACTATAAAGGGTTCTATGCGGTAACGGCCCCTTGCCCCAGATGCCTCGTCCTCCTCAATTATATAGGTTCCAGCATCTTCCAATTTAAGAAACAGACTGGTATCACCCAACAGATTAAATTTCCCTGTGATCAAGGGGGTGTTTAAACCGACTGTCAACACCTGTCCATCCACCGGGGTCTCCTGCTTTGGATGGCTGATAATCCCCGTAACATCAATAGCGTCCTGCCCCTCGGCCGAATGCAGAGAGGAGAGCCAGTAATCTCCGCTGTCTATGGAGAACTCGCGGTCATTGAGAAAATAGGTTAGAACGACCCGGTCGCCGGGATTCCCTTGAACAGAGACCCACTTTGTCCCCATATTCTCTGGTGTTTGAACGACCGCCCAAGGATTACGGGATTCCTTCGTGATAGATGCCTGTGTCCTGCCGCCGTGCCGACTTGTCTTATCCTCCCATTTCTTCACCGATAGCGTTGTCGCTTTTTTATCCGATCGCGAAATCTGGAAAAAGTCAGTGTTCGATGGGACCACGTAAACGTCTCGACCAAAGGAAGAGAGGGTGATAATCTGTCTGCCACTTGATCCCAGTTGACGGTATCCCATACGCAGAGAGAAAGGGTGTTCTCCCGAGTCATCAGCCCACGCCCACGCTGCGCCTCCATAAAACGTGAGCCGGTATACCCCCGGATTCAGATCATGATAAAATTCCACGTAACCTATCGGTTGACCGTTGACCGGCTCATAGGTTGAGAATCTCGGCTTTATATCCTCAAGCCAAACCCCATCGCGCCACAGACGGCAATCTTTGAGGTTTCGTCCTATTGCTTCAAGTCGCAGGATCCGCCGTTTTTTAAGGTGCAGCCAGAAGGACTGCTGTTGCAGATCTTCTAGTGAACTGCTTTCGATTTGGTAAGTATCAAGTGAGAGGAGTTTATCGGACGAACCGATCTCCACAAACGGGTGCACAGTCAGTTTCAGGGTGCCCACACCCTCTTCGTGGGATCGCAATCGAATTTTATAAGTTCCCTTATCTAGTAGCAGATCAAGTCGCCCGTCCTGTTCACCAGCACTCCCCGCAGCAGCGAAGGTCCCCGCCATCCGGTCTATGATTTCGATTTCCGTGCCTTGATCGCTTTGGGCTTGTAAACTATAGCGCCCCGGAACGCTGATATGAAGCAGTGTTTCGTTCCGCCTATGGGCATCAAATTCGGTTTGCTCTAGACGTGGCAATTCTCCCTTTCCAAAGACCGAAGTGGAAAGGGTTACGCTGACAAAAACGAGCCATAGTGTTCTTATCCAAGTTTTCCCTATCATGTCGTTTCTCCAATTGATTGTGAGTCGTATAAAAGTTGCCAGTTCTTCCAGAGAAACCATAGGAGCAATTCTTGTGCCTATCCGTCAAAAATTGAGAGCAAAAAGAGCGATATTGATAATTTTACCACATTCTTTTCTATCTTTGCACCCTAGTTTTAGCCTGAGTCGATTGGTTTTATTTTTTTTAGGATAAGTGGTTACAAATCAGTTACGCTGCTTATCCCACGTTAAATTATAGTGGACCTTAGAATTAATGAGACACTCCAAACCGGTGCGGTTTGCAACCGCACCTACCGGGGGGCGAAAGTGTCTATTTATTTTTTGAATTCACTATAAACCGTAACGACAGGTAGCTCAACGGAAAGGCGGGTTTGCTTGGTGTGGTAAGAAGGTAGGTATAGAAAGACGACATTGCCGTTTTGCTTTCAACAAAATACCGGCAAAGAGTGGTTCACTAGGGACATCAAGGTGAAAGGGGTGGAACACTGGGGTTTGAGGAGGTTCTATTCACAAATCGGAGAGGGCATATCACGCGGAGCAGGAAACCGGGCTTGTGGCACCCAATCTGTTTCTATCTGCGGGTTTCTGATTTTCTGTTTACCGCTTTTTCAACGCACCCCACGTCGCTGCTAGTTTCTCTTTTGGGTGCACAGCGACCTCGATTCCACCAATAGTTATGTCGTAGTCGATAAGTTCAAACTTAACATTATTGCTGTTGAGGGCTTGCACTAAACCGACATCCGGAGCGAGCCACATGGTGCTGCTGGTTGAAGGAAATGTAGCGAGGGCTGGTGATAATTGAGTTTGAAGCTGCTGCTCAATTCTCAAACAGTCTTGGAAGGTTCCCGCCGGCACGGTGACATCTTCGATAGCGGCAACCTTGGCGGTGTTAGTCGCTTCTATTTTTATTGCTAGCCCAAGAAGCGAGGCTGTGGCTTCGCCGGATACCGTCCATTCTGACCCCACTCCAATTGGGAGGGGTAGGAAGGTTTCAGGCGGGGAATAGTCAATTGTAATTTGACCGAGAATTGCGACTGATGCGATGGCACGGACTATTAAAACCCCGTGTGGTTCGGTCTTAATAAAAAATTTATTGGGGGTGTTACTTGTCGGATTTGAAATGGGATACGTCCCATCCGAAATGACTTTTAGCGATTCAGTACCGATGGTTTCGGGTCCCTCAATTGTAACAACTCTCTCGTCAATCCCGTCGGTGCTATGTAGGATCCAAGTATTCCCGAAGTCGTCTGGATAATAGTTCTGTGCCTGACTGTCTGAAACCGAGCCGCACACAATTACAGTTGATAAAAGGAAGATAAAACAGTAATGATAACCGGCTGTAAGAAATCTATCTTTCATGATGTATAATCTTTTTTATGTTTCAATCGTAGAAATCCATAGCCGACCATCCGTCATCACACTCTGTTGTTATGGACTTACTTGCATATTTATATGTCGGTGGGGGATTTCAATTCTTTGTCCGGGGCGAATCAGGTTTGGGTTTTTCAGTTTGTTATAGGCTAGCAAAGCACGCAGGTCAAGATTGTGTCTTCTTGAAATTTTCCAGAGGGTATCTCCCTTGTGCACATAGTAGACTTCTACTGAGCCGGCGGAGATATTCTCAGGATGCGAGGAGAATTGTGATGACTTGTTGGATTCCTCGGTTTTCGCTTCGCTGAACTGATCCTCGTGTGATATTGCTTCAGTTGCTTGTTCACTGTAAGTAACACTGTTTGATTCCAATAAATTTGTGAGATCTATTTGTGTGAGTTCTGTTGGTGTGAGTTCTTCTAACTGCGTTCTTGCGGTCGCAGAATCATCACGCAATTTAGCCAATAATACTATATTTAGCACAAAAATCACAGCGGTCCATATTAACAGCTGTTTGCGAGCGTACATGAGACCCTCCTTTGGACGAATAAAATATTGAGTACAAAGGAAATAACGTCAATAACTACGCGATTGATTCATGAAATTTATAATTGAAAGTCTTTGAAATAGTGGTGGTTCTTAATCCGTAAAATTTTTACATTGAACTTACCTCGTTGGATTCAATAATTCCACTGCTGCATCAGCAATCTGTTCGCCGCAGCCGGGACGAAAACGGGAGGAATTGGATTCATACCCACCCTGTTTGTAGGCAATCTTGACCGGAATATAGCCGATACTTCCGTTGGTCATGCTCATAACGAACAGGTTTTCCCGCTGCGCTCGGTTCACAATGTCAAAGCCGATCTCGACGAAAATCTCGCCCGGCAGTCCGATGAAATAGATGGATCCAACCGCGATACATTGTAGGTCAATCTCCTCGGTTGTTTTTCCATCAATTGCTTCTTTCAGTTCTAGGGAGTGTTTTTGGTGCACCACCCGTATCTTCGCTTCAGCCGAGGTCTTTATCCATTGTAGAACCTTTATCACTTCGCCTCCGATGGTTCTGCCAATCATACGCGGATACTCACCTTCACGCTGAATAGGAACAATATTGCCTGCACAACCTAGTCCAAACAGGCATATTCCACCCTCTCCTGTTTCGACCATCTCCATAGCATACCCCGGATAGTCCGCGCTAATTGTGTACATCCGATCCGTTGTGGTAACAGGGTGGCAAGCGAAATGGATAAGAGAAGCCGCCAGTTCCCCCGTTACGCTATCAACGCGGAGGACTCTCACCATCGAATCATAGGGGCCAAACGTTAAACCTGAATCGGGATCAGGGAGGCGATAGCTGGTTTGTGCGCTCCCATCTGGGCGAATCGTGTGCCGATTATAGCAGACCTGATCCGCGATACCCTTTCCGGCGCCAACCCGTGCCGGCTGAAGCTGCTGCTGGGCAAGTTGCGTTACTGTCGTTAGCTGCTGCACAAGTATATCAACGTAAACGCGGTTCTTGGGATTACTGGGGGTGGTAGCGCGTGATGTACGGACTTCAGGACCGAAATGCGTGTGGGAGCAACTAATCATCACGTTGTCCGCCGGAATCCCTATCGTCTCCTCAATTGTTTGACGAACATGATCAACAAAGATCGCTTCTACACCGATTAAATCATTGGTGATGATTGCAGCTTTTGTGTTTCCATCGTCAAATACGATGGCTTTCGCGTAGAGCGCATCGGCGATTGTTTCGCTGCCATCGTCTCGCCCCGAATATCCTGCCATGTCGCAGCCGAGCGGCGGCGTGATATCAATCTTGGCAGCACCAACTCTTAAGTTTCCCATACTCAATCCTCATCCGCTGCTGCAGTCTTGACCAGAACACCGCTCGCAATCAAGAAAGCGAGTGCCCGCAGGACAACATGGAGTTGAATGCCGAGTTGGGGAATCCACATCCCAATTGGAAACGCGAGAACGGCGATTAAGAAGATGTACCCTGCCAACCGGTTCCAGCCACCAATGAGCGTGAGACCGTAGCATAAAGCGGTGAGCGCAGCAAAGAAGGTTCCAGTCATCAACAGTGCTTCCGCGAACTCCTCCGATACTTGGTAAATTGCCATTGCATGGGTCGGATGATCTGCGTGCAACTCACCCAAGGTGCGCAGTGGAGCAGTTTGAGAGAGGTGCCCAACCATCTCCAAGACCAACCACATCGTCGCGAAACCCAGTCCGAGGTAACTGCGTGTCGTCGCGACAGCGTGGAGTGATACGAACAACGCGATGACTGTCGGCACAATTAGGATGAGACTTACCACGCTTAATCCGTGCGTCACTCCCACTAACTTCAACGCCGGTGTCCCCATCGCAGCGTCTTGGAGACGCATCACGACTATATAACTTGATACGAGCATCAATGCGCCACTCAGAAAACCAGCGACGCCACCGATTAGATTCAGTCCAACAGGTTTATGGTTCATGGGAGATTCTCCTTGTCCAGATCAGGATCCGCTGTGTAAATGGGTGAGCCAATTTCAACTATTGTAACACAAGTTGCCGTAAAGTAGTAGGCATACCCCGTATGCCGTAACTCCTATGCTTTACATTACGTTTCACGATTCAGACAGACACCGGAACAACAGGTAACGATTCGTGCTATGTTATATTTTTCATAAATCCCTTCGGACTAACTGTCCATTCCGGGGATCGCTCACGTCGAGCCAGTGTCGCACGCTGCAGCTTTCCCATTTCCAACCGATGCAAAGCTAGAAAAAACCTTCATCGGTTTTTCCGCACCACAATCGGGACATACAAGTTCACTGTTATCCGCGTTGATCGATTGCAGTATCTCAAATTTGGATTCGCATGTCTTGCACTGATACTCATAAATTGGCATTGTCTTTCCTCCAAATGGATTGGGTTGTAAATGTTACTTCATTGTTTCCGCTAATGTCTTTGCCTGTTCCACCTTTTCACGGATTAAATCGCAGCCACCCTGCCAAAAGTCAGGCGAAGCGATATCAATCCCCATCTCAGTGACCAATTGGATGGGCGTCGCAGAGCAACCGGCGCTCAACAGATCGAAGTAGCGAGGCACGAACGCCTCGCCGTCGCGTTGATACTGGGCATAGAGAGACAGCACCAGCAACTCGCCGAAGGAATAGGCATAAACGTAAAACGACAGTTGGAATACGTGCGGGATATAGAGCCACCACCACTGATGGTCTTCACCCAACGTTAGCGAGTCTCCAAACATTTCCTGCATCATCCGCTGCCAGAGTTCACAATAAGCTTCTGTCGTCTGTTCACCCTTTTCACGGCGCAGACGGTGTGCTTCCTGCTCGAAGCGATACATAGCGATCTGACGAAATACGGTAGCAAAGATGTCTTCTATTTTACCACATAGCAGTGCCAAACGCTCCTCTGTCGATTCTAACGTCGACTGCAATTGGTCAAACACCAGCATCTCTCCGAAGGTACTCGCGGTTTCCGCCAGTGGTAAGACAGGGTGATAGTTGAGTAAGTTCTGTTTACTAGCGAGTACATCGTGAATGCCGTGGCCTAACTCATGTGCTAGCGTCATCACATCACGCGGTTTACCGGTGTAGTTCATAAAGACATAGGGGTGCAAATCAGGCGTAACCCCTGCGCAATATGCGCCACCCCGTTTCCCCGCACGGAGTTCAGCGTCAATCCAGCGTTTGCTAAAGAACGGCTCTGTTATTTCCGCCAACTGCGGTGAAAACCGACCGAAGGCATCCATCACCATACCTTGTGCCTCATCGAACGGGATGTTACCGCGATCGCCAAGCAGGGGAGCGTACCGATCGTAGTGCGTCAACTCATCCAACCCCAACAACTGCCGCTTGAGATGATAATAATCGGCAGCGATATCGTAGTTGGCTACACACACATCCGATACAGTGTTGACCACCGCCTCGTCCATCTCGTTGGCAAGATGCCGTGCTGCTTCGGGTGATGAGTGCTCTCGCAAACCGTCCAGAATCTGCTTTTCGTGGAGGAGGGTATTGAAGATGAAAGTCAACACATGAGCATCCCGCTTGAGCGTATCTGTCAAGGCGGCAGCGGCGGCTTTACGCGTTTCGCGATCTGGGTTGTAAAAATTCACTAACAACTCGCTTTGTGTCAATTCTTCGTCATCCATGCGAAAAGTCTGCCGTGACGTTATTTCAGTAAACAACCGTCCAAAAGCACGTCCCCTTGTATTGGCTGTCTCCTCCAAAATCTTCTCTTCTGCTTCGCTCAAGTGGTGTGCTGCCAGTGCGCGTTCATGTTCGAGATAGTGACGGTAAGGTGCGAGTTGCGGATCAGCGATGATCGCGTCAAAAGTTTCTTGCGGAATCTTGCCGATTTCAAGGTCAAAGAAAATCAGATGGGTTGCCGCCGCTGAACCGACTTCACGTGTCCTCTGTAGCAACGCACCCCGTTGAGCGTCCGCAGTATCCGTCGAAAACAGCAGATTGGCATAAGACCCCGGCTTATACTGCGCTGTCATCAAGGCTTCATAATCGTTGAGCGCGCTGCATAGCAGGTCAGCGGTCACATCTGGTGAAGCGATGCGTCCCTTGTACGTCTCCTCGAACTGTGCCGCCTGATCGACCATCGAATTGAGGTCGGTATCTAACCGCGAATCGTCAACGCTATCGTATAGATCCGACAAGTCCCATGTCGGTAAACCGTTCCTGTTTTCAGTGCTCACCATATTCTCCTCAACATCTTCAAAAGGACCAGCGCGTAGGGCTAGATCACTCAAGATAGATTAATGCTTCCCAGTTAACGGGACAAAACTAACAGGCATCACCTGTCTCGTCATAACTGAACCCGATTCTGTTTTTTGTACAAGTGTCAGGTTCTGCACTTGAAAACGTCCGCCTACTGGAATACACAATTTTCCCCCCGGTTTCAGTTGATGTATTAACATCGGCGGAATATGATCCGGCGCAGCGGTGACAATGATTGCGTCGTAAGGCGCGTGTTCCTCCCAGCCGAAGTAACCATCACCGATTTTCACCGTCACGTTTTTATAGTCGAGCCGTTTCAGTCGTTTCTCGGCGCTTTCGCCAAGTTGCTTGATAATTTCGATTGTATAAACATGATCGACCAATTCCGCTAACACCGCCGCCTGATACCCCGAACCGGTGCCCACTTCGAGGACTTTGTACTCTTTTTTAGGGTCAAGTAGCTCTGTCATATACGCAACGATATACGGCTGCGAAATTGTCTGATCATATCCAATCGGGAGTGGCATATCAATATATGCTTGAGATTTCAGATGGGCAGGGACAAATTCATGACGGAGTACACGCCGCATCGCTTCCAAAACAAGTTTATTCTTGACACCGATTCGACCATCGGTGATCCCCTCTGCGTCGATCTGGCGTTTGACCATCCACTTACGATCGCTATCGAAATCACCAACGCTGTGTGGAGGTATAGCGATTAACAAGAGAAATGTGGCGAGAATAAAAAAAGACTGTTGCATGATGTGTCTCCTTATGGAAAATTGCTAACCTGTTTGCAACAGAAAAATTATGAGGCTTTTAAGTGTTGCCATTTGATCGAAACCGGATAAACCTTGAAGTCACAGATAGCGTATTGAAACACCATGATTTTTGACATACTAGTAGATTTCAGAATTAACTAGACACCGTAGCGCAACTGTTAGTTTGCGGCTTGAGATCACAATCTAACAGATTGCGGTACAAAAAACTATCTACTTTTAATGTCTGCTTATCTTTAGAATTCACTATAAACGGGTATGCTTCGTTAGTGCTTGCTAGAGAGGCTAGGGTGCGGTCTCCTCAACTCTCCAGAGATGGACGCATCCACCGATGAGGTAGATTCCGACCGCTAGAAGAATCACGATATTAAAGCCGAACGCAATCGCAAGACAGGTCGCCAGAATCGCGCTTACCACAGACGCAAAGCCGTTAATGCCCCATGCCCAAGCGATAAGATGCGGATGGTGTCTCTGCAACCAGTCTATACCGAGCGGGAAGGGCATTCCCATGAAAAACGCTAAGGGTGCAATCAGTCCAATCGATACCACAATCTTCAGAGTATCGGAACTTGCGAGAAAGCGGTGGAAAATCGGAGGAAGCAGTTGCAAGTAAATAAGCGCGAGGACCGATAATATGCCGATTGCTACGACGATCGGATAGCGCTGTAACCTCCCTGCTTTCAACTTCATCGAGAAAAGGCTGCCTAGACCCGCAAAGAGGAGGAACGCACAAAGCACAACCGCAACCGCATACGTTGGGTTCGCAAGCAACAGGAGAAACTTCTGGATGAATGACATCTCGATAAACATGAATCCAGCCCCCAAACTCAGAAAATAGATGAATACCCGCCAAGTCTCGGACTCGCGGAACGGAGTGGCGAAACGCGACCTGTGTGCCGTGGGAGCGATGGCTTCCCGCTTCAAGAAAAAGAGTGGTATCAGAATCAAGACTAGCCCTGCCAGCACCGCTTGGATCAACGTTGCAATCAAGAGCAGATAGCCCCATTCGATGAACGGGATAGCGCTTCTACCGACCGTCCGAACCATGTGAACTAGTGCATCAAAACGCAAGAATTGAAAGAAATATGGGCGATTATCAGTTGTCGGGCGGATATTGAAGGGATAACCTTCGTAAAATTGTTTTCGATCGTTGGACAGAATTGCTTGAGCTGCCCGAAAGTAAATCGGCTCCGTCAATTGGTTGTAGCGATTCGCTGCTGCCTCCTGCATTTGGGGATAGTACGCTACATCGAAAGAACGCTCACGACAAAAATCCTGAATTGCCCCCCGATCTGCTGTGTCGAATGCCCCTTTCTTTATTAACAACGTACCGGTCCGCCAACCGCGGATCATCGCCAACTGTTGAGCGGGAACCGTGCCATCACTCTGTTCCAACGCCTCAACTGCTGTTGCGAACAACCGAATCATATCACGCGGCGGAGTTTTCAGCCAGCGCGTAATTGAGATAATACCCCCAGGCGTCAGATGTTGATACAGGTCCGTGAACGCCTCAGCTGTGTAAAGATAGCTCTCGCTCAGGGCATGAGTGCCTGCGGCAGATGCACTCACGGAATCGAGCAGTGCGATCTGGATAAGATTGTACCGCTTTGTTGTACCCCTCACAAATCCACGCGCCTCTGCGACGTGAACCTGCACCGGATAGGGTGAATCTGGCGCGTAGATACCTCCTGCGAAATCTTTGTGTTCTATCGCTACTAGTTCAAGTACTTGTGGATTGAGCTCTACCGCATCAACCGATACCGCGCCGTGATACAGAGCGTTGAGGACATCCCCGCCGCCACCAGCACCCAAGACCAGCACACGGGGCGTTTCGATTAGGTGATATGCCAACGCCGACGTTGTATCCCCAAGATAACCTAACTTTGATAGGTCACCTCTGAAATCGGTTATCGCCGTCATTCCATCGGCATCAGTGAATACACCCAACTGTGGCTGCACCGGTTGTTGTGCATTTAAACTCAACCCCGGCACGGCGCGAATTAATTCGCTGCGAACCACATGCAGCACACCAAAGGGACTGTGCCGCTCATTCAGAATCTGTGCATCCGGGAAATTGAGGGTGCTACTCAACCCTTTGTAGGGTGAGATCTTGATTGAGATAGGGTTGAACAACAGGTAGCCGATAAACGCAGCAGCAAGTCCAGTTATCCAAACTATTCGCCGCCACTTCTGCGTTTGCCAACTTTCCCAATTGGCAATCAGCACCGCACAAAACCCAACTGCTGAGATGAGAGTCAGGTTGTGTGCCGGGGGAATCAGGTACATCGTAACAATGATACCTAACGCCCCAATACCGGAACCGAAAAGATCAAAAAAGTAGAGGCGATTAACATTTTCCGCAAATCGGAGTAGCGCCAGACCAATACAGGCTGCTCCGAAGAAAAACGGGAACGACAGAATGAGATACAGCACAAAAAGCGACAGCGCTTGACTCGGCTGCCAAACCAGCATCAGTGGGTTAAACGGTACATATTGATGCAGCACAAAACAGCCAACGACGCTGATCGAATAGAGCAGTCCACAAACCATATACGCGTTGTGAAAGCGTCGTTCTGCTTCGTCGGATGTCCACCGATTCCCCATCAACCAACGTTGCGTAAGCGAAATCGCTGTCCCACTCGCGCCAAATCCAAGCAGTGCGAGGCTGATGATCATGTGCGCGAAATGATGCCATTGCGCTATTGAAAACAGTCGTACCAGCGTAATCTCATAAGCGATGATTGAACCGGCTAGCAGCGCAACAGAGAGGAAATAGGGATTCATCGTCACATGGATTTACCTACGGCATTTCTCGGAGCAGTTGTTTGGTTACGACCTCAAATCGCGCACGTGTCGCATGCTGTAGTTGGGGGAACCAGAGAGCCGGATCCGATGGCTTGTCTGTCCATTCTGCTGACCCGCTATACAATACATAGACATCCCACGCGGTTTCGTTTAAGCGGAGCAGATCCTTCCAAAGGTCGCCAGTAGCTTTGTTGCTATCCCAATAATGTGTAAATCTTTCGTGAGTAAACTCATTAGCGCGTCTCTCTGCCGAGACCCGATTATCGCTATTAAGGATCGGTTGCCAGATAAGATAAGCCCGCAGTCGTTCATCCCCAACCCTTTCAAATAGTTTTATTATTTCGGAGACCCCCCGACGACATTTCGGTCAGCCGGGAGAAAGCAGCGCGACTACGCGAACATAACCTGTGTCTGCTTGGAAGTGATGCATCAACTGATCCAGATGCACAAGTTCCGTTACAGGCTGCCGATCGCTCTTGAAAACATCTTTCTTCTTTTCAGCAGTCTTGCTCATCTCAGTAATCAGGGGCTTACGTTCCTTTTGGTCTAACACACCGAGTAGTGTGTATTGCCACGCCATCGGAATGAAGACATCTATCTGTTGCATAAGCGTGAGGCCATCGAGTGTCCCCCAGCGTTCCGCAACAACTCCATCGGCAACCCGAAAGATGTCGAATCCTGACACCGTTACCGGCTTGCCGGTTGGATCAACCCCCATAAAACTATTTTTGTGCGTACCCTGCATGGTGGTACGAGTCACCACCTGATCTCCGTTGACAATCATCTGCTCAACTGTGAAACGCAGGTCGGGAAAGGCGAAGCGCAACGCTCTTACGGTCTGTTTGAAGCCTTCTATGCCAGATTTACCACCTGCACCGATTGGGTTATGATCGATATATTCAGCAGCAATTAGCGTATCTGCTTGCTCTAGCTTGCCTTTGTTAAAGACCTCCTCGTAGATGCGAGATACGGTCGAGTAGGCGCGAGAAATTGTCGCTTTGTCCCCTGTCATTTTGAGGGATGCTTCCTGTGCAGTTGAGGTGCCAATCAACAAGCAAACACCAATCAAGAGCACTCCCACTATTGAGAGGTAGGTCAGTTTTCTTACTGTTAAAGATTGTTTCATAGTTATACTCCTATCTATTTCGATTCTGACCGATTTTGTTATTAGGTTCTCCAATTATACCAATTCGATTTGCAATGTCAATGGGAAAATGTAGACCCGACCTTCTTTTTCTTTGAGTCTGGTAGGTCAGGCTTCCCTATCACGTAGGTTGAGTTGAACGCTTAAACGGCAATCCCTATCAAGTACAAGAGAGGTTGGATTGTTCAACAACACCTGCTTATAGACAGATAGAGTGAAACCCACACAAAGTTTTTCATCGGGACGTCTCCTTTACAAAAAATTATTCCCTAAAGGTGGCCTTTTGTACCGCAAACTGTTAGATTGTGATCCCCGTCCGCAAACTAACAGTTCGCGTTACTTATGTCAACCCAAGTTGCTAGATGGCTGTAAGTCGAGTTTCCATACTCGACGCCTACTAGAAATAACCAAATTTACGACACATGTGTCGCCCGCCCCGACCTACGGAGAGAGGATATTGTTGGGTTTCACAGTTTCCCGTTCAACCCAACCTACGTGCTGCCAAATGTCAGCACGCCCTAGCAATTGGCGTTATGTCAGATTCCCCGATGCTTATAGCGTTTGCCGAATCAGCAGCCTCAAAATGTCAAGACGCCCTAGCTATTGAAAATCCATCAGAACCTGTAGGTCGAGATTCACATCTCGACACTGTGTTCGTGGAGTTACGACACACGGCGTGTGCTTACTACTTTGAATGTCTGCCCAAAAATTCCTTGACTTGCTCTCCTACCGCTACTATAATCTGCATATCTCGCGTGTGCTGTATAAGTAGGATAGGCACGCTTTACGCAGTCCACCCACCTCACAGAAGGAGTTTGCCGAATGAACACTATTGTCATCTGCTGTGATACGCTTCGAGCAGATGTTGTAGATCACACTTGGGAAGATCATGTTGATACCCCACATCTTGATCAATTGCGGAAAACCAGCACGGTGTTCAATAACGCTTGGGGTGAAGGCGAACCAACCATCCCGATGCGGCGCGGTTTCTTTACGGGTATGCGGTCCTATCCGTGGCGTTTCCATGTTGATGACCGTGGTTCTGTCCCAAACATATACGGTTGGCACGCCATCCCGACAGCACAGACGACACTAGCAGAGCACCTATTGCTCAACGGTGTGGCGACGGGGTTGGTTGCCGATGTCTATCACATGTTCAAGCCGACGATGAATTTTACACGCGGCTTTATGAGCTACGATTATATCCGCGGACAGGAATCGGATCGAGTGCACAGCGGACCCCTCTCCTCGATCAATATGAGTCCCTACCTGCCTGACGAAATCGCCAATCCGACAGACCGCCCCGGTATCGCACAATATCTGCTGAACATGCAGGATCGACGCGGGGAGGAGGACTACCTCGCACCGCGTGTTTTTCGCAGTGCGGCGCGATGGATACAGGACAACTACGAAAATCAGCCATTCTTCCTCTGGATCGATAGCTTCACACCGCACGAATGCTGGGATCCGCCGATGCACTTCGCCGATCGGTATTTCAAAGCAGAAGGCGTGAAGGATTATATCTATCCGCAGATGGTGCAGAATTATAAAGCTTTGACGGACGACGAGATACGCCGCACGAAAGCCCTCTACTACGGCTATGTTACCTTTGTCGATAAGTGGATCGGCTACCTGCTGAGTGTCCTCACCGATCTGGAGTTGTGGGATGACACGGTGATCTGCTTTGTCTCGGATCACGGCACCGAGTTGATGGACCATACACAGTTCGGCAAGACCGCAGACGCAATGCACCCGTATAACTGTCGGCTCAATTTCTGGATCCGCCACCCGGATCCCGCATACCACGGCAAGACAATCGACGCGTACGCCCAGAATATCGATCTAATGCCGACAATCCTGTCCATCTTCGGTGTTGAGAGTGAAGCGGTTGATGGCTATAATCTCCTGCCCGTTATGTCTGGTGCACAAGAGGGACAGCGCGATCACGTCATCACCGGTTGGGCGACGACCGCTGGAATCCGCACGCCCGAATGGCTCCTTATGCTTGAGACGGTGAATGCAGATACCGATCCACGCCTATTCCATTCAGTCAGCGATCCGAAGGAGGAGCATAACGTCGCTGCTGCTCACCTCGAAGTTGTCAATCAGTTGCAAGGGAAATTGGAAGATTTAATCGGGGACTCACTGCCGACTACCTATACCCATCAGCCAACGATGGAACATAACGCGACATTTGCTCAATGGGCACAAAGCAACTTGATACGATGAAGCCCCTGTAGGTCGAGATTCACATCTCGACAATCTTTCCCATGAAAACTCTCAATCTCAAACCCTCCCACAAACCGGTCAAAGCCTACTACGAATCCCTTGAACGTTTCGAGTCAATCGGCGTCTCCCACGAAACCGCTGTCCGATCGGCGTTCCAAACCCTACTCGAATACTGCGGGAAGCAATTTAGCTGGATCCTCGTGCCTGAGCACTCAATGAGGGGGGGTAAAAGCAGGCGGATTATCGTTGACGGCGCGTTAATCGACAACTTCCAACTACCCCACGGCTATTGGGAGGCAAAGGACATCCACGACGACCTGCCGACCGAAGTGCTCCGCAAGTTTGAAAAAGGCTACCCCCGCGACAACATCCT
>JAGWBT010000075.1:0-5425 GCA_021295755.1 Candidatus Poribacteria bacterium | reverse complement strand
AGGCAGTTGCACAGTTCAAAGACAAGGTGCCCGCGCTTGGGAACGGCTTGGCAGAGCTGATCGAAAAGGAACAGGGCGCGAATCGGGAGTTTACCGCCGCCTTTGCCGCCTTCCATGAGAAATGCCGTCAATCAATCAACCCCAACCTCTCTGAAGCCGCTGTCGAGGAGATGCTGATTCAGCACCTGTTGACCGAGCGGATCTTCCGAACCGTCTTTAGTAACTTGGTATCACGGTTTTCCCCTTGATATGTAGGTGATGTTTAACAACGGGCTCATGAGCGACACAATAATACTATCGCAATTATGCGAAAACTACAACTGAAAATAGCGTGAAGTTTAGAAAACAATTATGAGATGTAAAGCACGAACCCCCTTTATTTTTCGATGTCTCAGAAGCGCCGTTGAAGACAGTCCATACTGCCTAGAACATCAGAACTACCCACCGAGCGGTTGGCGATATGGCTTACTAACGGCTTCAAGGATTGCAACCGGAGTTGCTGGGGCTGCGATTGCGGTCATCGGTTTCGCCTGCTTGAGAAACTGCCCGAACAAAGATTTCAAGGAGAGCGAAGGGCAGCTGAACGAGCAGCCGCCATTCGATTACGCTGTGCTGTGTATGGCGATTTACGAAGCGAAGGAGACACTTTACATCTCCGCAGAAACGGGTAGATCCACGATCTTTATGACGCCAGCGGGGAGTAACGATGTCTATTTCTCCCGAATAACAGAGCCACCCGAGTCAACTCCCGGAAGGACTAAAGGACGCAAGGTTTGAAGATGCTAACACAGGCTTTCGTGCGATGCTATACCAATCGAAGGACGCGGGGGAGATTGTCGTTGTTTATCGGGGTGTCAGGAGAACCAATATCCTCCAAGATAGCCAGACATGCCTTTCTCAGGGGTTAGGGTTTGGCGCAGCAATATATCAACAGGCTATCCAACTTGGCAAAGCGGTGGTGGAAGCCTATGGGGATAAAGTGTTCTTCACAGGACATTCCATGGGCGGCGGTCTAGCAGCTGCCGCGAGCCTCGTAGCAAATCGGCCGGCGGTGACTTTCAATAGTGCAGGCGTGCATCCCGCCACCCTTGAGGGATTTGGCTTAGACGACGCAACCATTGACGAAAGACTGAAATCTATTGTGAACTACTATGTGCCGGGCGAATGGCTATCTACCCTTCAAAGTCCCTGCTTCGTCAAGAGTGCCGCCGGTATACATATCCCACTGCCAGATGTCGGGGGTCGAGTTTCTGTAAATGCAGTACCTCCCAGAAACAAAGGACGCGGCAAACATTCAATCACGTTAATTATTGCCACGTTGTACGATCTCGTCCAATCCTTATAACCCGCTTCCCATCTATATCTGCTTTTCTCCGCGTCTTTGCTCCTTTGCATCTTTGCGTTAAATTGTTGTTTCATTCGTGTGGATTGGCGTGGATTAGCGGATGGTTTGCTCTTTTCACGTTTCACACCTCATTTACTTGTCTCCGCAATGGCGTCTAGATAATCCTTAACCCGCTGCCGATACCGCACAGGAATCCGATCCCTTTCTATCGCCTCCGCATAAGCCTGTTTTGCGTTGAGATAGGCTTCTCGGTGTGGCATATAAGTGGGTTCCTCCTCACCGCCCGGAGCCTCTTGTGTTGAAGCTGTGGCAAATTCTTCCGAATCCGATGTGGCTCCCCTTAATTGTAGTGCTTCCGTGGGTTGTGTTTCTAAATACATTGCTTCAATCTGTGTTCCCCGTGCCTCTCCCGTTTCAGATTCTTCGCCCGGTCCCCCATCGCTGCCTGCCACTCCTCCCGTTTTACGCGCCATTTCGATACCCGCCAATCCAATATTTTTTCGGCTTGTCTTAATCTCCTCCAAAATATCTTCCAACTGTGCGATGTCTTTTGCCTGCTGGTCAATCTCTAGAATCGAACGTGCAATTTTCGCTAGCATCTCAGGACTGACTCCCTCTGTTTCAATCTCGTTCAATTGATCCACAAGGTTCTTGGCAGCGGGGTTGCCCCCAAGCCGTTCGGCAAGTTGCCTGAGTAGTGCATCCAATTCCGTCCGCTGTGCCTCAGTCAGTCCAGCCATCTGATCCGCCAGTTCCTGTAGTTCTGAAGCAATTTCCGCTGTATTCGCCCCACCGAGTAGGTTGGAAATTTCGCTCAGCTTAGAGATGGTTTCGACCGCTTGATCCAACTCATTTTCCGCCAGTTGGTTTTTCTGTGCCTGAACCTCTTCACGAAGTTTGCTGAGTTTCTCCTGAGCGGTTTGCACACCAGTGCGCTTATTTCGCAATGTTTTGACCGTCTCCTCAACCTGTTTGGAGAGTTCCGTCTCGTCGAGACCACTAACCGCTCCTTCAAGCCTTGCTGCAGCGTCATGGATAGCTTCCTGTTCTGAGGGGTTCGGGGGCGGGACGATTTCATACATGCGTGGGACGAAGAATGAAAGCCCAACTAGCAACATGGGGATGGGAAGCCATTTGAGGGTCCGTGGGACCGTGTAGGAGACCACAGTGGCAGGGAGAATCCCTTGGACTGCCCGTGCAGCATCACGAACCTGCAAAATGGCAAAATCACCTGCGTTCCTCCGCCTCATTGCCTCAAGGGCAGTGCCGAGCCGTTCTTTCAGATTGAGGCGTTGATCCACAAAACGTGCCACCTCAAACGGATCTACCTTCCCTAACAGAACCAAACCAACTGCAATAGCACTCGCAACGACGATTGGCAGGGCGATTGCAAGTCCAATCGGTATCGGCAACGGGAAAAATCGGTTGGCTACAAGCAATAGCCCAACGATGAGAAGCCCCCAGAGATTAAATGCAGCCAGATTCTGGAAGATTCTCTCAATCCGCATTCGACGTTGGATGGCAGATAGCTTATTTTGGATAATTTGTTCAGGTTGATTTTGTATTGTGTTTCGCATATCCTATTAGACGAACTATCCGGCAAAATCGTTCAGACAGAGATCTGAAATTTTCTACTAGCAACAAGAACCGATGGTATCGGATAAACCTATAAGATAGGTGTATCGTCGCAGAAAAACGATGGCTTCGCACCGATTTATCAAAACTGCTTTGCAAAGGATGTATTCCACGTGAAAACAAATAAAGAAATCAAAAACTCTGCCAATCACGTTTCACGCATCACGCATCACGTTTCACGTTTCACGTTTCACGCATCACGTTTCACGTTTCACGTCGTATTTCTCATTGTGATCCTTATCAGCGGAAGCGTTGGATGTTCAAGAGATCAAGCCCCCAAACCCGGTCGCTGGGAAATCGTTCGACGCGCAGATTGGGAAGCACGATTCTACGATGTATTCTTCATTGACGAGCGCACCGGGTGGATAGTCGGCAATAACGCAGGAAGCACATTTGCGGAGGAACTCGACAGCGTGATTGCACACACAACGGACGGCGGGGTAACGTGGCAGCCACAGCAGAGTGGCGTCTACCATCCGTTACGAGCGCTGCGATTTGCAGACCACCAAACCGGGTGGATCGTCGGCGAAAATGGTATCATC
Source organism: Candidatus Poribacteria bacterium (assembly GCA_021295755.1). Lineage (NCBI taxonomy): Bacteria > Candidatus Poribacteria > Candidatus Poribacteria bacterium. The sequence goes on along the minus strand of JAGWBT010000075.1, from coordinate 1,903 downwards.
CTGCACACAAACGATGGTGGGGAGACGTGGGAACGACAATCCGGCGATACATATAATAACCTGTTCGATCTCCACTTCGTCTCAGCCCAAGAGGGGTGGATCGTCGGCGATTTTGGGACGGTGCTATACACGAAGGATGGCGGACAGAATTGGGTAGATCGATCAGAAGGGGTTGGCGACAACTCACTACGGGGTGTATTTTTTCTCAATGCCCGTCAAGGTTGGACTGTCAGCCACCAGGGCAACGCCTACTATACACGCGACGGGGGAAAACGCTGGACTTACCAGAGAACAAATGTCCGCTACGAGTTGTCCGATGTCCACTTTGTCGATGAGAACCGCGGCTGGATCGCCGGTGACAGACGGATAGTGCTTGCTACACAGGATGGCGGCAGGAACTGGAAATATTTAACGAGCGGCTCAAATAAACGCCACGAAGAACAGTACGGTCAGCAGATAAGAACCGGGGATGAACCGCTACACACCTTCCTCCTGTACGCGCTCCATTTTCCCGATGCCGAGAACGGTTGGATCGTTGGCGACTTGGGGGCCATCTTGCACACCAACGATGGCGGGAGGACGTGGAAGCATCAGCGAGGTGGGGCAACACAATTGGTCGGAGCGGATGTCGTTTTGCTAGGTGTCCATTTTGTCAATTCTCGACTCGGCTGGACTGTCGGGGAGTTCGGAACTATCTGGCACACCAAGAACGGTGGAAGGACGTGGGAACTTCAATCCGCACCGAGCTATCTGCTCACAGACCTCCATTTTATCAACGATAAGGTTGGATATGCGGTGGGCGACCGCGGTGAGGTCCTCCGCACGGACGACGGTGGATTACGCTGGCAGTCGCAAGATAGCGGAACGATGGAATGTTTCGGATCAACGCATTTTATCAACGACAAGATTGGTTGGAGCGTTGCGGAATGGGGAACGATTATCCACACCACCGATGGCGGCAAAACGTGGTTACAGCAGGAGGCTAATACGGAAAATGACCTCCTCGGTGTCTCCTTCGTTGATCCACAGCACGGGTGGGCAATCGGTCACAGTGGGGAGATTTTGCACACCGCGGACAGTGGCAAAACGTGGAGTAAACAGCGCAGCGGTGTCAACCGTCACCTGTTTGGTATCCATTTCATTGACACTCAAACCGGATGGGTTGTGGGGCAAGGCGGTGTGATTCTTCACACACGGAACGGCGGCAAAAAATGGGAGGTGCAAGCCGAGCTCGGAGAGGTCTGGCTATCGGGGGTGTACTTTACAGACCATCTAAACGGTTGGGTCGTTGGGATTGATGGATTGGTTATCCACACAACCGATGGAGGGCGCACGTGGAAACGCCAAAAGAGCTACGTGGCAAGTTTCCTTAATAGTGTCTTCTTCCTCAATGCGAATCTCGGCTGGGCGGTCGGCGGCGAAGGCACAGTTATCCGTACCCTCGATGGTGGCGAGAACTGGCGTCCACAAAGGTGCGAAAGCCACTATAACCTGAACTCGATTTATATGGCGGACGCCGAAACGGGCTGGATTGTCGGCGATCTTGGGGTAATGTTGCGGTATGTTGTTGATGATTAGGGGACGGCAACCCTAGCTTAACCCAAGTTACTAGATATTGAAGATCCATCGGCTTTCTGTTAAAGATAACCTAAGTTGCTAGTTATAGAAAACGTTGCAAACCAAGCGAATGAAAGCTGTGGTGAATTCTAAAAATAAATAGACATTCAAAGTAGTAGGCACACTTTGTGTGCCGTAACTCTGTGAACAAGTTCCTGACATCGTTCGTTCATAGTGTCCAATTATAGTGAATCAGAGAAATAAGTGGATATTTACCAATAACTCTAACCTACGCGCAGTTTCCAAAGTCCCCCTGATAAGGGGGATTTAGGGGGTTGGCTGTGCA
>JAGWBT010000074.1:6006-20212 GCA_021295755.1 Candidatus Poribacteria bacterium | reverse complement strand
CACGCTTTCCAGCCTTCGTCCACACACCTTTTTGACCAGTCCTGAAACGCCGTTCGGTTCGTCTCTGTCTCGTCGTAGATGCCGCTGAAATAGACCGGCACTTTGGAGCGGGTCTGCCCGCCCAAGATGCGGTAGAGCGGACGGTCTAATGTTTTTCCCAAGAGGTCCCACAGTGCCATGTCGATGCCGCTCATCGCGCGGAGTTCGGCGCCCATCAGTCCATGGAAAGACGCACTGCGGTACATCCGATTCCAAATCTTCTCGATATCCTCCGGATTTTGACCGAGCAGATGGCCGCGGGCAAATTCGTGAATCACTATCTCCGCAGGATCGGCACGGTGGTAGGTCTCCCCGAGGCCGACATACCCCGCGTCGGTGCTAATCAGAATCCAGCAGTAGTTTCGACATTCCGAGCGGATGGTTTCCACTTTGGTAATTTGCATCTCTTCTCCTATTTGGTAGGGAACAACGATCGTTGTTCCCTACAATGCACTGATTCTTATTAGGGCTGCCTCGTTTTCCCGCATCACGTTTCACGCTAACACATGGCTAGTGTCGGGCAAGATGCCCGGCCTACGGATGTGATGGGTTTTAAATGCACCAATGAACTAATGAACCAACTTCAAACCCGGTAGGCGAAGAGTTTCGCTTGGAACATCTGGATACGTATAGCGACAGTCTCGCCGATGCTGCTGATGTCTCGCTGCCCCTTCCAGGTTACAACTTGGTCGAGTGCATCGCCGGTCAGAGGATCGCAGTCCGCAAAGCTGAAGCCGGGGACGGGATCGCCGTCCGGAGTCATCAGATGAGGCGTCTTGTCAAGGACTTCGACCTTGATCCAACCGCCGGGCTTACACCGGTAGTTGAGCCGTAGTTCATCGTGGCAACGGTATACGGTCGGAATGGTAAAACGCCCTTCCAACGCTGCGACCAGACCACAGAACCGATGCGGCTGCCAACGCGCCCACCGGATTTGCAGCGGACGACGGGCGGGGAACATCGCACTTGCCATGTCGGGCAGAACGTTGTGGAGTTTTGAATTGCCTGTATAGGGCGACGCCCAGTAGCCGTCGGGCAGCTCGACCAACCCGCCACGCCAGAAGTGGGCGGAGCACTCATCGCCGCTACCCGGTGGACCCACTTCAAGAACGGGTTTCCGCTCTGGGCGAGACCAGAACAATCCATCGCGGCTGAAAGCGATCTGACCGTCCATGTGATCGGCGATCTGGTGATAGATCGGGATCAGCATCCCGTGTAAATCTGTGCGACCCGGATACGGAAAATAGTTGGCACCGTAGAACGAGATATCTAGGTCGTCCTGCGCGTCCGGCTCCAAGATAAGTTTCGGGGCGGGCCACGTGCGAAAGTCATCGGTTCGAGCAAAGCCGATGGTGCGGCGGTGTGTGCTTTCTTCCAAGCGTCCCGTTCCGATGCCACCCATCATCTCCGTTGGGTAGCCCATGATCTGGAGATAAGCGTAGTAGTTATTGTGATGCGGATCGAAACGGGCAGCGATCGCACCGTTGACGGGTCGATTGCCGAGCGGTTGCTCCAACGGCGTCCACCGGAATCGATCGGGGGATGTCCAGCCCAGCATCCACCCCCAGATGACCGCCTTCGGTCCCTTATAGGCTGCACCTTCAGCGTTCTGGGCGGCAATCCGCTTACCCGCTTCTTTGCCGATCAACCTTTCGTTGGTATCCGGGTCGTACCACGCCATATTACCGCCCATCGCTTTGTAGCGTTCCTCCGGGGGTGCCCCCGGATCCTCGAAAAATCCCGACGATCCTCGCGGCGGATCGGCGATGAGATTGTTCTGTTTCGATCCCTGAAACTCGACCTGTCCCAATTCGGGACGGGTCCACCGGTAGGCATCAACGCTGTGCGCGTAGGCGATACCGATGCCCCCGGATTCGTAGAGCATGTGATAGGCACCATCCTCCTGCCAGATGTAGAGCGGAGCGATAGTAGGGTGTTCCCACGCTTGGACTGCTTCGAGCAGCGGTTCAGATTTCAGGGCGGTTTCCACCTCGAATCGGATTCCAACGGGAGCGTCAAAGGGCGTGAATAGGTCTTCACGGTTCATGCCCCTGTTGCCGGCGTAGATATCGACGGTATCGACCAACGGGCTCCACGCCCCTGTGTTACAGAGGATTCGTGGGGGTCTGACCTGTAAAGGGGTATGTTTTTCTGTGGGGGATTCGTTAGAAGGAGTTGTCATAGGTTTCCTTTTTATTGGTTCATTGGTTCATTGAATTTCTGAACCTTATACGCATCACGTTTCATGAGTTGTTCACATGTCGCCCCGCTGGGGCTTGGGTGTTTTGTTTATCGCGTGTTCTATAAACATATCGCCCCGCTGGGGCTAAAAGATCCCAAGCTCCCCTGATAAGGGATATTTAGGGGGTTGGCTGTTGCTCTCCTATAAACATGTCGCCCCGCTGGGGCTAAAGATTCGTTTATACATCACGCCTCTTAAAGATTTGTCCAATCGAAAATATAGGTTAACCGCTCACTCCGCCTATGCAGCAGATTTTGATACACGGTCTGGGGATCACGTGGCGAGATTTTCGTCGCTAAAGGGGCAACCGACATCTTACCTGCAGCTAACCATCTCAACCCGGCGGCGAGATTTCCGTAGATGCTGTTCGTCCGAAACTCCGTAGGTTGATTCGGAAGTTCCCATTCCCATCCACTTCGCACGACCACATATTTGTGGAAAATTGCGTGCAAGATTGTATGGGCATACATTTCTGTATAACGTCGCCACGGCGTCGCAATCAGCACCACTTCGCCTTTCTTGCGGACGACGTTGCAGCCGTCCAGCGCTGCCTGCTCGTGGCCCGAACAATCGATGACCAAGCCCACCGTCCCCGCAATATCGGGATCGTCCACCGGAACAGTGGATAGGACGTTCTTGAGTCCACATTCGATAGCGACCTTGCGACGAGATTCAATCGGCTCACAGGCGAACACTTCATAGCCGGCGTTCGTGAAATTTTGGGAGGCAAGGTTTCCAACGATGCCTAAGCCGGTGACGACAACTCGCTCCGGCGGTCGAGCGGTCGTTGTGGTCAACGTGGTCAGGCTCACGTTCATCAGCCGGGCGAAAACGCCTGTCTCCGGTGCGAGCCCTTCGGGCAACAGCAGGGCAGCGTCACGCTTAACACGCTGATAAGATTGATGATTCCCCATACAGAAGATGTGATCGCCTGCCTTGATGTCGTCGATAGCCTCCCCAACGGATTCAACCTCAAAGACCGCTGCATAGCCGGAGCCACGTGGGAAATTGCCTTCCGAAGGGTAGGACCCTGTCGATTCCGTTCCTGCACTTATCAACGTGACGATGCTGCTACCAGCAATCTCGTCCGGTGCGAGTGGTGTCGGGTCCCGATCAACGACCCGTAGTTCCGCCTGTTCCCGTGCGACAAACTGAACCGCGTAATCTTTCTCTGAACTCATGTACAATCCTCTCTTCAGATAGTTTGATGTTTCGTGTTGTTGGTCCGTTGGGTATTTGGCTATTCCATGTACTGCACACATGTCGCCCCTCTATAAACATGTTGCCCCTCTGGGGCTTTGGTTGCTAGTATGTCGCCCCTCTATAAACATGTCGCCCCGCTGGGGCTGGACGAACAATGAACCCATAAACAGATCATTATCTCATTATCCCGCTTCCTCGTTTTCTCGCTTTCCCCTATCTCCCGTGAAACTGCGGCTTTCGCTTCTCCATGAACGCTCGCCGCCCTTCCTTATAATCCTCGCTGGCGAAACAGGCATCCACAAGCTGTTTGCAAAGTTCCAGATCCCGATCGTCCGGGTCTTTGCAGACCTCCGCAATAATCTGCTTGCAGGCTTTGATAGTCAAGGGCGCATTGCCCGCGATGGTCTCGGTGTATTCGTCCACGAAAGCGTCGATTTCGTCCTTCGACAACACCCTGTTGATGAGTCCCATGTCGTAGGCTTCCGATGCGTCAAACTGTCTGGCAGTGAACAGGATCTCTTTGGCGCGGATGGGACCGACAAGGCCGACCAACGGCTTCAACCCACCGTAGCCGTAGCCGAGGCCTAACTTGGCTGCGGGGATCCCAAATTTTGAATCATCGGTGGCGAAACGCAGATCACAACAGAGCGCAATTCCCAACCCACCGCCGATACAATATCCCGCAATCTTCGCGATCGTTGGCTTGGAGATATTCGTCAGCTTTTCGTGGGCAAGTCCCGACGCCACATTGTACCCTTTAATTGCATCCGCCGATGCCCGCTGCTTCTCGAACTGCGATATATCCGCGCCTGCAGAAAATGCCCTGCCACCCTCGCCCGAAACGACCACGGCGCGAACTGTATCATCTTCCTCGAAGACCGCCATGACCTTCGCGATGCCCTGCCACATCTCGTAAGAGATGGCGTTATGTTTTTCGGGACGGTTGAAACGGAGATAGCCGACACCCTCCCGCTTTTCGGCGATAATCAGATCCGTGGTGCTGCTTGCCGCAACATTCATACGACATTCTCCTTTCGCATTGTTTCGATTTCATCGTCCGAGAATCCGAATTCCCGCAGGATTTCATCTGTGTGTTCACCCAATTCGGGCGCGGGACGATACGGCATCTTTGGGGTGCCGCTCATATTTGTGGCGTGGCGCAGCACGTCCAACCTACCAAGCACGGGATGATCCACGGGACGCGACATTTCGAGATGCTCTATATGCGAATCCGACCACATCTCGTCCATCTTGTAGATAGGTCCGCACGGCACACCCGCGTCATTGAGCGCCTCGATCCATTCGTTGCTGCTTCGGGTTGAGAAATACTCCTGCAATTCTGCGTTCAACGCAGCCCGATTCCGTGACCGCGCCCCATCATCTGCGTAATCGGGATTATTCCGAAGCTCGCTCGCCCCTAGGAGGTCACAGAGCCGTTCCCACATCGTCCCACCGCTCGCTGCTATATTAATGTAGCCGTCAGTCGTCTGAAACACGCCGGTCGGAATGCTGGTCGGGTGATCGTTGCCCGCTTGACCCGGCACGTCGTTGTCGATGCTCCAACGTGCCGCTTGGAAATCGAGCATCGCGATCTGCGCTTCGAGCAGCGATGAGTGCACCCACTGCCCTTCCCCCGTCTCCTCGCGCTGCAGCAAGGCGATCAGTACCCCGATGGCAGTATACATGCCGGAAGCGAGGTCTGCGATCGGCACCCCGACGCGCAGGGGTCCCTGACCCGGAAATCCAGTAATCCACATCAAGCCGCCCATCCCCTGTGCGATCTGATCGAAGCCCGGACGCCCCCCGTATGGACCGTCCTGCCCGAATCCGGAGATACTGGCGTAGACGATGCGCGGGTTCTCGGTTCGGCACGCCTCGTAATTAATCTTCAGGCGATCCTTGACGCTGGGGCGATAATTCTCTACTACCACGTCCGCCTGTTTTACCATCCGCATGAACGCGGCGTGACCGATTTCCGACTTGAGGTTCAGTGTCATGCTCCGCTTGTTTCGCTGGAGGTTCTGAAAGTCTGAGTTATGACGTGAACCGAGGGCATCGCCCTCCTTACCGGGGGCTGGCGGCAGTTCAATCTTTATGACGTTCGCACCCCAATCGGCAAGCTGACGGACGGCGGTCGGTCCCGCACGGACGCGGGTTAAATCGAGAACGGTAAAACGGTGGAGCGGTGGTTTATGGTCGGTCATCGTTTATGGTAACTCCTTTTCTGCTATTTTTTTTTGGGTTAGTACATCCAAAGGATTGGAAGGGTAGAATGAACGGAAGTCAGTTAAGTTTAGCGCAGATCCACATAAAACACAATAAATAATATCTAATGCGTAATGCGTAAGAAAAACCGTTTTGACACCTTGCGTATTATGCATAATATATTATTTTTTTTAGCACCAGAGGTGCGACATGTTTATAGAGTATCGGCAACCCCAATACCCCCAAGCCCCAGCGGGGCGACATGTGTATCATGCTTCGGTTACGTCGTCCGAATCAAAAACATATTTCGGATTATACGAGACATTAAAACGCTTAAGAAATGCCAGATATTCTTCCCTGAATGTCTGACGGGAATGATGCTCCTCCTGATTTTTAATGTAACGAGCGACAGTGTCCAACTGAGAATGTGCATACGAGAACGCAGCAAAACCTGTCTGCCATTCAAATCTGCCGGCAATCCATCTCTTTTTGTTAATGAATTTTGACGAATTTGCTTTGATGTCTCTGACCAAGTTAGAAATGACAGTGTCGGGGGTTATGCCCACAAGGATATGAATATGATCGGGCATAGAATTGATCTGAATGACGGTTTGATTTTTGCCGTCGATTATGCCGGTAATATATTTGTGGAGTTCATCTTTGTGCGGTTTTGGGATAAGGGATTGTCTTCCTTTGACAGCGAAAATGATGTGAATGTAGAGTTGGGTATAGGTGTCAGCCATGATGTGTTTCCTTTGGGGAATTTTTCACATGTCGCCCCTCTGGGGCTTTGGTCACTTGGATGTCGATTTTCTATAAACATGTCGCCCCTCTGGGGCTTTGGTCACTTGGATGTCGATGTTCTATAAGCATGTCGCCCCGTTGGGACTGTGTTGGTTCATTAGTACATTAGTTCATTAAAATGTTGGGTTTCGCTATCGCTCTACCTAACCTACGAGCATTCCCTGTTTTCTGACCTCCCTCACCCCTTCGCGTCCTCGTTCTCTGGTTTTCCCGTTTTCTCACTTCCTCTTCCCTTGCGTCTTTGCGTGAATTGGTGGATGGCTTGCTCTTTTTACGTTTCAATCAAAATAGCTCATACTTCAACAACCTGCATTCTATCGGTCCATTATACAGTGTAAACCGTTTCGCTGTCCGCAGCCCGATCCACTTCGCCAACTTCAGATTGCCCGTGAACAGATACGCTGTATATCCCGCACACCGCTGTTTCAGCACATCTCCGAAACCGCTATACAACGATTGTAGTTCCTCCGCTTCCCCCGTCCGTTCACCGTAAGGCAGATTGCAAACAATAACCCCCCGATTTCCGCGCGGACTCAGCTTCAGCGCGTCGCCCCTCATGAAACGGATGTGTTTTTCTAGTCCCGCTAACTTCGCATTCTCTGATGCAACCCGGATCGCCGGTCTCGAAATATCGTATCCGAGAATCCGTCCCGGAATCTTCTCACGAATCGCGTCTCGTGCTTCATCGGTCAAACGTGCCCACAGCTTCCGATCAAAGTTCCGCCACCGCTGAAAACCGAACGCTAGCTGTCCCGACGATCCGTCCCCACACCGCAGGAGTCCGGGCGCATAATTGATCGCCTTGAGCGCGGCTTCGATGACAATCGTGCCAGAACCGCACATCGGATCGATGAACATCCCCTCATTGTCCCACGCGACCAACCCCACAATCGCCGCAGCTAAGGTCTCCCGCAACGGCGCATCCATCGTCTGCTGGCGATACCCGCGCAGATGCAATCGATCGCCGGATGCATCGAGGTTGAGGACGCAATGGTCTTTCACGATATGGGCATTGATCTGGAGCGATGGACGCCGCCGGTCCACGTTTGGACGGCGACCTGTGCTATCCCGAAACTCATCCACAATCGCATCCTTGACTTTCAGTGCGGCGTAGTGGGAATGAGAAATCTGGGAATCGCGGCAGTTACAATCGACAGCGAATGTGGTGTCAACTGTCATCCAATCATGCCACCGGACGTTGCGGGCATTCTCGTAGAGTGCTTCCGGCGTCGGGCAGGAGAACTCCGCTATCGGCATCAGCACCCGATTCGCGGTGCGGAGCCAGAGGTTCGCCCGGTAGAGCATTTCCAATCCGCCCTCGAAATGCACACCGCCGGCGGTGGATCGAACCTTCAGCGCACCGATCGCCGCCAATTCCTTTGTAATGAGCGGCTCTGTCCCCTTTGCTGCTGTCGCGAAAAAACGCATATTTTCCATGTTTCGATTATCCCTTTTCTATAAACATGTCGCCCCTCTGGGGCTTGGGAGGTAAGGAGATACCGCCCTCTATAAACATGTCGCCCCTCTGGGGCTTGGGTCGCTTGGATGCCGATTTTCTATAAACATGTCGCCCCTCTGGGGCTTGGGAGGTAAGGAGATACTGCCCTCTATAAACATATCGCCCCTCTGGGGCTTTGATCGCTTGGATGCCCATTTTCTATAGACATATCGCCCCTTTGGGGCTTGGGAGGTAAGGAGATACTGCCCTCTATAAACATGTCGCCCCGCTGGAGCTAAATGAACTAATGAATCAATGCACTGGTGAGCTTACTCTAGGTGCAAGAGCAGATCCCGCTGCGTCAATGGTCGGTCAAGGTGCATCAGATAGATCTGGAACGTATCGCTGCGGTCGGAGATAAACGCCAACAACCTCGCATCGGGTGAAAACGCCGGTTGCATCGACGCGCCGATCCCGTTCGTCAGCCGCCGTTCATTCGTCCCGTCCGCATCCATCAGATAAATCTCAATATCCCCGTCCCGCGCCGAGACAAAGGCGATGGTCTTCCCGTCCGGCGAAATCACTGGGCTATAGCAATCGTGCGGGTTCGGGTTCAGATGCCTTTCATCGCTGCCGTCGATGTTGATGCTGTAGATCTGATGCCGTTCCGATTGTTCGTTCTGTGGGTCTTCAGTCCGTGCCGAGACAAACGCAATCCGTTTCCCGTCGGGAAAGAAGACAGGGCTGCCATCGTCCACTTCGTTGTGCGTAATCTGCTGAGACGGAATCGTCTCTGGATCAATCGCGCCTAGATCCACGCCACTTAAATCGAGGATATACAACTCCAGATTGCCGGCGCTATTTGATTCGTAAGCGACGCGCTGCCGATCCGGCGATATCCCTAACGAGCGGACACCGAACCCGACAGGCATTATCTCCTGTGTCACTTTACTATTAATATGTGAGGCATAGAAACCCGCGTAGATTGGTGTCGATCCGCTGCTCTGCAGCAAAATCTTCACCTGACGTGAGGTCTGCGGCTCACGACTGTAGATAATGTAGTTCGGGTCGCTCAAAAACGCAGGCTCTCCCTCATCGTAGTCGGTGGTGAAGGTCACCCGTTTCCGCACACGCCTGTCGTCGATATCCATGACGAAAATCTCACCGTTATCCAACCGATACGACGCAAACACCAGCTGCAGTCCGTCCGCTGAGAATCGCGGCGAATAGTTGTCCTTTTTGCCGCTGGTCAACTGCTCCACCTGATACGCATCGGTGATGAGTCCTGCCACCTGCTGGAGTACCGCGCTGTCCGATGTAGATTGGACAATCGCCCGCAGCTCACGGTAGCCTGATTCGCGAAGCCCCTGTTTCAGATACACCTTTGCTAACGCGAGCCGCACCGTCGCTTTGTCTTCGGGGCGGGCGGCATACAGATTGATTGCTGTTCTATAATTGTGGATCGCTTGATCATAACTGCCTAACCCCTCGTAGGCTTGACCTAGCAGAAATCGCGCCTTGGGGTTCCGATCGTCCACCGTGATAATCTTCTCCAACAGGTTAATCGCCTCCGGATGCATCCCCGAATGGATCAGCGCCTCGCTCTGCCGGAGCGGTTCGTCCTTCCCGCTGCACCCAGCCACGTAACCGAGCAGCACAACTACTAGCGCAAACCGTGAAACGTAAACCGTGAAACGTAATATGTTTAAGGTTAAATCAGATTCCATCCTTTTACTCCTATGACTCACGAAATTAATAGACCAATGAACCGATGAATCTTCCTCTGTGTCTTTGCGCCTTCGCGGTACGTTTTCTACGTATTACGCATTACGCATCAGACTCGGATCATTATATCAAAAAAATGTTGATAAATCAATAACGCTGTGCTGGCATAATCTAAGCTACTGTCTAACTATAGTGGATCTTAGAATTACTGAAACACCCCAAACCGTACCGCATTGCCCTCAGGCCCGGTAGGTTCGGTTTTTAACCGCACCGCATAGGCGCAGTTAGAAACAGCGCCTACCCAACACGGGGCGCGAAAGTGTCTATTTATTTTTTGAATTCACCATAATGTCCCCTGCCCATTGCGTTTTACGCTAACATGTGCCGCTCCGCTGGGGCTAAATGCTCCGTCTTCTCCGTGTGTTCCGCTCAATCCGTTTTAATCGGTGATTTAGACAAAAATGGATTGATAAATGGTCAAACCCGTGATACCATATAATGCCATTCTCTCAAAGGAGGCGGTCAACCGTGAAAGGCATAATCATTCTATTCCTGCTCCTTTTGGTATCCCCCGCGTTTGGTGAACTGACGAAGGAGGATATGCGTACCATCATCAAAGAGGAGAACGCGGCGTTGGAAAAGCGCGTGAAAGAATATATCGATCTCAAAATTGAGACGGTGAACGCTAAAATTGATACGGTAAATGCTAGAATTGATGCGGTAAATACCAGAATTGATACGTTAGAGAAAAGCGTTGATGGCAGGTTTGATGCGTTAGAGAAAAGCGTTGATGGCAGGTTTGATGCCTTAAATATGAGGCTGGATGATGTGGATAGCAAGTTTAATCGTATCTGGCTTGCGATCATCGCGCTGATAACCGCTGCGATTGCGCTTCCGCAATTGATTATCATTTATGCAGAGAGGAAACGTGGTCGGGAGATCCAGATGCTACTTGAACAACTACGTGACAAGACCGAAGGGACGGAAACCGGGGCTAACCAATGAGCCTCTTGTTCCAATCTCCCCAGGGATTTTGTTGGGTTTCGCTGTGGCTCAACCCAACCTACGGGTTATCTCGTTTTCTGGTCTTCCCGTTTGCTTCGCCTAATCCGCGATTCAGACAAAAAGATATTGCTAAATCGTCAAAACCGTGATAATAGACAAGCGATTTCCCCAAAGGAGCCGGTCACCCATGAAAACGGTAACAATCCTATTCCTACTTTTGCTGACAGCCTCCGCGTTTGGTGAATTGACGAAGGAAGATATACGCACTATCCTCAAAGAAGAGGTCCGCCCGATTATCAAAGAAGAGGTCACTGCGTCCGAAAAGCGCGTGAAAGAATATATTGATCTCAAAATTGAGACAGTAAATGCCCGAATTGATGCTGTAGATCAAAAACTAAGTGCCCGAATTGATGCCTTAGAGGGAAGCGTTAGTCGCATCTGGCTCGCAATACTTGCACTGATAGCAGCCGCTGTTGCACTTCCGCAACTCATTATTGTTTATTCAGACAGAAAACGAGAGAAAGAGATTCAACTTCTCATCCAACAATTCCGTGAAAAAGACGAGCCAACACCGCCCCGATCATAATCATAACCCCACCCCAACGGGTTGAGAGACCCAACCCCTACGCATTCACCTGCTCGTTTTCCCCGTTCCGCCCTTTGGTAGGCGCTGTTTCCAACTTCGCCGATTCGGTATTGCAAATGAGCACCTGTCGCCCCGCTGGGGCTTTTGTTGATGGGAGATGCCGCCCGACTATAAACATGTCGCCCCGCTGGGGCTAAAAGACTGGTTTTTCCGCTCCCTCGCTTCCTCGCCTGCTCCTGTTCTCTCGCTCTCTCCTTTCTCCGCGTAATCCCTAAATCCGCGTTAATCTGTGATTCAGACAAAAAGATCTTGCCAATCCCACCAAACCGTGATACCATATCGGATCATTCCTCTCAAAGGGGGCTCCCAATGAAGATTATTCTTGTCCTTTCGATGCTCTTTTGTGCGATCGCGTTGCCAGCTTTCGGTGAACTAACAGATGCGGATCTTGATAAGATTCGTTTGATTGTTAAGGAGGAAGTCAAAACGGAAATCGCCGGAGTCAGGCAGGAAATCGCCGGGGTCAAGCAGGAACTGAAAGCGGAAATCGCCGGAGTCAAGCAGGAACTGAAAGCGGAAATCGCCGGAGTCAGGCAGGAACTGAAAGCGGAGATTGCCGGCTCGGAGAGAAGGATAAAAGATTATATCGACGCCAAAATAGAGGGTGTCGACAAACGTTTCTCAACGTACAACTGGGTGATTTATATCCTCATGCCGCTTATTGTGGCTGCGATAGGTATACCTACAGCCATCAGCGCGTGGCGGATCAGCAAGGATCGCTCGCTTGAAAGGCAGGTTGAAACGCTCACAAAGGAAATCGAAATGCTGAAGCAACAACGAGTTGTAAATCCTTGAAAAATAACGCAATGGTGCAAAGTTTTTACCCCCCTGTGTCCCCCCGCCCCGGTCACGGGATTCTCTCGGACAAGCAAGGGGAGTGAGTAATGAACTTCCCTCCTTCCCATCTTCTCGTTTTCCCGTTCTCCCTCTTCCGCGATTATCTCCGAATTTGTCACATGTCGCCCCGCTGGGGCTTTGGTTCCTAGGGGATGCCGCGTATCTATAAACATATCGCCCCTCTGGGGCTAAATACAGACGGTCTCTCCTCCGTGTAATCCGTACAATCCGTTTAATCCGCGATTCAGACAATATGCACATAGTGCTCCGCTGGAGCACAGGAATTGGGGCATATCACCCGTCTATAGACATATCGCTCCGCTGGAGCGCAAATCAATCCCGCTCCCTCGTTTTTTCCTTTCTCCGTGTAATCCGCTGAATCCGTTCTAATCCGTGATTCAGACAAATGGCACTTTCGCGAAGTTTCTAAAGTCCCCCTGATAAGGGGGATTTAGGGGGTTAGTCCCTGTAGGGCGAGATGTGGATCTGGGCGCAAGATCGTTGATTATGGAAAATCGACCTACAAGATTCTGTGTTCTTTGCGTTAAATTTTGTTTTGATTCGTGGATGGCTTCCTCTTTTCACGTATCACGCATCACGTTCAAAATTGCCTTGCGAACCCCACCAAACCGTGATAACATATACCATCATTCCTCCAAAGGAGCCGGTCAACCATGAAAACCGTGACAATCCTATCCTTACTCCTGTTGGCATCATCCGCATTTGGCGAGCTGACCAAGGAAGATCTACGCACCATCGTCAAAGAAGAGGGCACCGCGTCCGAAAAACGTACGCGGGAATATATCGATCTGAAAATTGATGCCCTAGATAAAAGCCTGAATGCCAGAATTGATGCCCTAGATAAAAGCCTGAATGCCAGAATTGATGCTGTGGATAAAAGCCTGAATACCAGAATGGATGCTGTGGATAAAAAATTGGATTGGGTGTGGTACATGATAATTGCACTGATTGGGTTGATAACAGCCGCCATTGCGGTTCCTCAAATAATCATTGCCTACAGAGACAGAGGTCAGAAGGAGATGCAAATCCAAATTGACCAACTCCGCGAAAAGATCGAAGCGCTGCAAAGCACCCCATCATAACCCACCCTATCTGCCCCTCATACATCACATTTCACACTAACACCTGTCGCCCCTCTGGGGCTTTGGTTCCTAGGAGATGCCGCCCGGCTATAAACATATCGCCCCGCTGGGGCTAAAAGACTCGTTTTCCCGCTTCCTCGTCCCCTCGCCTGCTCCCGTTTTCTCCTTTCTCCGCGTAATCCTTAAATCCGTTTTAATCCGTGATTCAGACAACAAAAAAAATTGAAACTCTCCCAATTCCACCGTCGTAATATCCTGCGTATGACCATCGGCAATCTGTCTACAGACCGATTTTATACCCAAAATTCTGAATTCAGTGGTTCGTGTGAATTTTTTCACAAAAAAAGGCTTGACAGATGTTTGTATCTGTTGTATTATAGGGCGTCTTTAATTTTGGATAAGGTAGAATTGTGTGCACGGTTTAGGGTGATAATGACCCCTCCCACACAGATGTCCCCGGTTCCTAAGTTCAATAGTGAGTCAATTGTATATTGGCATTTTACATCTAACGTGAAAGGATATTTATATTTATGTTTGAATCGAAAGACGCATCGAAAAGTGACGAGCGTCGAGTTAAAAACACATCTAAACCTTTAACCCGAAAACGGAAAGGAGAAACAGACACAATGGGTAATCGAGGTATACAATTAAGCGTGTTTTTTATTATTAGTTTAATGCTGCTTGCAACGGTGTTCAGCAATACCGTGATGGCAGCAGAGAATGATGGAAAAGGAAGGGTAACGGTAGGTTGGAGTCTTGGGGCAACTGGTGCGAACGCTGTCCGGGCTCTCGCTGCTGATGGTTTGCCTACTGATGGTGTTGCTACTGATAGCAATAGTGAGACTCTCGGAGCAGGTGTTGCGACTAGTGCGGATCCTCTTGCTGCCGGTAGTGCTCGCAATGTGCTGCAATTTACCTACACAGCGTTCACGGATGTGGCTGGTAATGCCGCTGATGGC
>JAGWBT010000074.1:5663-5979 GCA_021295755.1 Candidatus Poribacteria bacterium | reverse complement strand
ATGGCTGGCGGTAGGGTTCGGATTGCGGTCCCAGGCGGCTGGAAAGTATCTAAGAATTGGCTACGAGTTATTGACGATGTGGCTCGTGCTACTGATCCGACGGTAATATATTCAACCATTGGAGATGGTACAGTCACTGAACATCCAGATCATGAGGGTCGAGTGGCTTTCACGGCGGACGGCAATATAACAGTCACACTTGATGCAAAATGGGGCCCCGCGGAGAGAAGGGACGTAGCTGGGATTGGGAGACAGCTCGTAATTATATTTGGTGATGTCACTACCGCTGTCCCTCGTATGCTAGATCTAACAGATA
>JAGWBT010000074.1:4936-5516 GCA_021295755.1 Candidatus Poribacteria bacterium | reverse complement strand
GACGCCGACACAGACTATGTGGGCAGAGACACGCTCGAAAGAAAGGTTACGATTACACCTGCGCATGTCTTCCAAGGCGAGACAAACCAAAAATACACAGTCTCCTTTACAGCCCCCGGTCCGATGTACGGTGCTGTTCTAAGGGTGCCAATCCCTGCGGGGTTACAGCCAACCGCTGTTGGTACGTTATCAGCGTCCAGTGGGGTAACGGCTGCCTTTACCGCTACCGACAACACAACCAGTCTAATATCTATTGACCTTACGACAATCAATGTGGGTCAGAGAGTTTCCGTTACCTATACACTAGATGAAATCGGTGCGACTGCCTCTGATTTTCTACTGGCGGGTACAACTGGTGATATGACCACCGACGATGTGACGACAAGCATAGATGGTGGGACCACCGCCATAAGGGTAACGACACTCGCAGGCGGAAAAGCGAGTGCGGTAGGCGGATCTGGAAGGGTGGCGCTTACGCCCTCTGCTGCGGAAGCAGGTGCACCGCGCGTAAATATCACCGCGACCTATACCGCGCATACCGACCTTAAAGGCGTTGATATAGAGATTACGGCAGAGGGGA
>JAGWBT010000074.1:0-4871 GCA_021295755.1 Candidatus Poribacteria bacterium | reverse complement strand
CTGATAATTTGTCAATAAATGATGATAATAAAACTATTAAGTGGACAAATGTTGACGTTGATAAAGATAAAACGTTGACGGTCAAGATTCAGCGGGTCGATATCATACCAGAGGTTGGTGAGCGTAGTTGGGCAGTGAACGTTGGTGGGGTCATGCTGATGGACAATGGGGATATCGATGGCGATGAGCTGCCTGTGTTCTCCGTTGTGAAAACCTCTGGGGACGCGGTTAAGTTTGAAATCGTAGGCGACGACACCTTCGACGCCGGAAGTGAATCGACCATTGTGTTCAGATTTACTGCGGAAGGCACCGCCATTAGAAATGGTAGTGTTTCGGTGACCATCCCCTCTGCTTTGGGAAGTGCGCCCACGATAACCCCAGGGGCAAACGGGCGGGTGCATGTCGGTATTTCAAATGGTACTCTTGAAACAGATCAAGCCCTGAAGCCCACGGTATCCTCCGGTGGTACAATCACCGCTGGCATCAAGAACCTTGATGTTGGGGGGACTGTCACGGTGACGTATGGTCATGCAGGTGATGACGGTAAAGTAGCCGTGTTAAGTGATGTGTCAGGTGAAGTAGACGTGACCGGTACCTTTAGGACCTCAGCAAGTGCGAGTACGCGGACGGCGGGGACTGTTACCGTAACGATAGGCAACATCGGCGACGGCACGGGTACTGCGACGCTATCGCCGTCCTCGATTGAAGCGGGCAGTAACCACCGTGCGATAGAGTTTACCTTCACCGCAGTCGGCACGATGGACGGCGGAGCAGTAAGCCTTGAGATTCCAACGGGTTGGGGAGATATGCAGAACGATCCGACCAAGCGGAATTATCTAACGACGCGTGGTGCTGGTGTCGACTCAGTGGAGGTCGGGAGCAGAATTGCGATAGCGAAGATTAGTAAACTTGCCAACGGCGGCAGCTTCCGGTTTATCCTTGGCGGTGGCACTGGGGCTGACAACAACGGTGTGGAAGTCCAGGACTCCGTTGGGACTGCCCAGTTCGTGATTAAAACCGATGGGGATGGAGACGGGGTTTTCGCCGCAATTACACCGCCCGATGCGGCAGCCTATAAGTACGAAGGCAGAGAGAAGATAAGGAACCCTGATAAGACGGGCAAGGTTTATAGAGATGCCCCCGGTGTCTTGCAAATGAAAGTAACGAGTGCATTGGATGGCACGGGTACTGCGGTCGTTGATGTCGCAGAGGTCCGCGCTGCCGATGACAATGTGAAGTTGGTGTTTACCTACACCCCAAGCCAGACCATCGAAGATGGCGAGCTGCGATTCACCGTTCCGTCGAGTTGGAGTATGCCACAGGTGGAAGAAGTGGGGAATCCGGGGTATACCGAAGTGGAGGGTGTCGGTCTCGGCACCGCTACGGACAACGGTCAATTCACTGTCACGATACCTATCTTTTCGCTTGACAAAGCGAACACCATTAAAATCAACTATGGTGCGACCGACACGGGTCGTGCGATGGCTTCGACTGTAGTGGGCACGGATGCCTTCAAGATTGAGATGAAGGGTCATGCCGATGGTAACCCGACGCCTATCCGGATGCAACCGACGGTGAAGGTCGGACCTCAGGCGAGTGGCAAAGGGAAAGCGGTCCTTGCGTATGAGGGCGATGACTTACATGCCGGCGATATGGACCGTGAGTTTACCGTCGTCTACACCGCAGCGGGTCAAATGGTTGCTGGCTCGGTTCGACTGACTGTTCCCACAGGTTGGTCAGCACCGACCGCTGACAACGTGACGGTCATGGTTGGCATGGATGCGATGACGCCGACCTTTGACGCTCAGATGGCGATGGTTGACGGTGTCAATCTGATGGCAGGCGGTCAGGTGACGTTTAGCTATACCGGTGATGTGACGCCGGATCCGACAGTGGAGCCGGGGGATACTTCGTTTGCTGTCGCTGTCAACGGTGGTGCCGCCGGTGATTCGTTTGCGGGTGTCTCCGGTGAAGATACGATGCTCACCGTAGCTGTTGGTCATGCACGAGCGGGTTCCGGTATGGGTATGGTTTCGCCAAGGATTGTCGAAGCCGGTGCGACCGGTGTGAACATCCAATTTACCTACACCGCAGCTGGTTGGACTGACGCGCCGCGTGAGTTCCGTGTGCAGGTCCCCCGCAGTTGGACGGCACCGAGCAATGCGGCGAGTTCTGCTGACAGTATGGGAACCTATACTGTTGTGCACCGGTCCAATGGCGCGGAGACCACGACGAGTGTGGAAAAACTGGATCCAATCGGCATGGATATGGTCGCCCGTGTGAAACAGGGTGGACTTGAGGTGGAAGCGGGTGATGAGATAATCTTCACCTACGAGAACGCCGATGCCCCTGCAACGAATGAAGTGTCCAATTTTGTGCTGATCTTTGATGGTAAGCCGATTGCGGACAGCGTGCAGGTTCGTGTCCAAGACTCCACACCAAGCATGCTCTCACTTGAAAGTGCCGGCACCGTTTCGGCAGATGAAGGTGCGATGCCGCTTGGAATCACCGTCGGGCTGCGAGATGCCGATGGGGATGCCGTTGCGATGAACAATGATGCGACGGTCACCCTGACATCGACATCAACAACCGGTGCCTTCTCTATGATGGCTGGTGAGGCTGGTACAGAAAGTGCTACTGTTACCATAGCTGGCGGCGATACCTCTGCGATGGTCTACTACACGGATACAACCGGTGGAACAGCGACTATCACAGCGACCGCACCGGGTCTCACAACGGCTTCACAGGATGTTACAGTTACCGCCGCTGCGCCCGATCCCGAGGCAGCGACAATTACCGAAGGCAGCATTATGGTTTCGCCCGCACTCGCTATGGCGGGTGAGACAGTAACCGTCAGCGCGATGGGCACCGCCGGTCAAATGGCGATGTTCTCTGTCGGTTCGATTGTCACCGATAAGGCGATGATGGAGGATGAAGCTGGCTCATATAGCGGTTCCTTCATGGTCGTTGCGGATCAGCACGCCGATGGTATGTACGATGTCAGCGTCACACTCAATGCGGATGCAACTACCACGATGATGGTGGCAGATGCGTTGACCATTGACAGCACCATGCCGACCGTAACGGTCACAGCGCCAGAGAGTGCTGCAAATGGCGATGAGGTGATGATCTCTGCTACGGTTACGGACGCAAGCGCGATCTCCTCCGTGATGGCAGATGTCTCGATGCTCGATTCCACCCAAACCGATCCGGTCGCATTGGCGATGGGAGACGATGGTGCCTACAGTGCCTCCGTCACAATCAGTGATGAAAACGAGAATGCAAATGGCTCGAAAACCGTCACTGTGACAGCGATGGACGCTGCTGGCAACAGCGGAATGGGTGAGGCGACAGTTGAGTTGAAAAACACACTGTCCTACACCAGTATGATACCGTCAGGTATCAGCCTGTACCACGTGCCGTTGGATGTCGAAGGACTTGACACCGTTGGCGATCTCAAGATGAAGCTTGGGGATGCCGTCAGTCTAGTGATTGTCTATGACCACGCGACTGGCTCATGGAATAGCAGGAGCGACGATGTGGCAATCACCGCTGACCTCGGCGTCGTCCTTTCAATGGGTTCGGCAACAACGCTTACCCTTGAAGGCGAAGCGTGGGATAGCGGCGCATCGATGATAAGCCTGCAAGCAGGTTCTAATCTCATCGGGTTGCCTGTCAATGATCCGAGAGTAACCAATGTCAGCGACATCGCAGGTCTGTTTGATGAAGGTGTCGTCTCAACCATCGTCATTTCGACTGATGGTGGATTTGAGTTGGTCTCAGACACAACCGATGCGGCTGTCATGGGCGATGCGGCATATCTGGTAACAGCGTCTGCCGCTGGGACTGCCACCCTCCTTGGTGATGGCTGGACCTACAGCGGTATGGCTGGTGCTGCACCGATTGCGCTCGCTGGATACAGTGTTGACGGTCAAACGGCTGTCCTTGATGTCAACGGTGCTGTCGTTGACGAAGTCACCGGACTGGCGCGGGAAGGTTTCCGTGTCAAGGTGAAAAACCTATCAACCAAAGCCTCGCTCAGCAGGGTCACCTCCGTCGAAACGGCAGAGGGTTACAACATGACCTTTGTTGACCTGAAGGCTGGAAACGCGGCACGGATTGGCGATGTCCTTGAGATTTCTGCTGATTCACCGAGTCCGTTGATTGGTGTCACACCGGTGCGTCATATCGTAACGACTGACGATGTGAAGAGCGGTATCCTTGAGCTGGAAGACCTCATCGCGTATGAGATTCCGGCAGAGACGGAGCTGCTTCGAAACTATCCGAATCCGTTCAACCCAGAGACGTGGATTCCGTATCGTCTAGCAGAAGATGCTGACGTATCGTTGACCATCTATGATGTGAACGGTACAGTGGTGCGCAGCATTGATGTCGGACATCAAAGTGCGGCAGTCTATGAGTCGAGATCGAAAGCAATCTACTGGGATGGTCGTAACCGTTTCGGTGAACAGGTTGCTAGCGGCATTTACTTCTATAGCCTGAGTGCAGGTGACTTCTCAGCGACCCGTAAAATGGTCATTCTGAAGTAACCTTGTACCTCACAAATAACCCGTAGGTCGGGCATCTTGCCCGACCTTGCCGTTGGGTGCCTCATCTTGGGGCATTCAACGGCTTTTTTTTTGTAAGTCCCCCTGACAAGGGGGATTTAGGGGGTTGGTTGTGCATTGAAAGTGTCTCATTAATTCTAAGATCCACTATAAATAAACACTTTCGTCCCCCGGTGGGTGCGGTTTCCAACCGCACCGGTTTGGAGTGTCTCATTAATTCCAGGATCTACTATAGGTTAAAAATCCTCAATCTCCCTTCGTGTGCAAACTTTTAACCCCCCTAACCCCCCTTGTCAGGGGGGA
>JAGWBT010000073.1:6173-20288 GCA_021295755.1 Candidatus Poribacteria bacterium | reverse complement strand
TCATGGAGCGAGCCGAAGAGGTTTACACCGTGATAGCACGGGGGCAAAACGATGATGGCAGCTGGCACAAGCGATTTCAAGTTTCGACGCCGGACAAACTGCCGAACCAAGGACCCTACGGCATGGCAACGGAAGGGACAACATTGGCGGTGGAGATGGGAACGGCTCAGCCTTTTACCAATGAGGAGTACTGGAAATGGAAAGGTATCAGTGCTGGGGAAGTTGCCGCTCCAAACTCAGAACCACCCATCCGGGTGTTACCGATGGAGGAGCAGAAAGGATATCAGACGCACTATCTGATGGTTGGGTTGGAGCTGCTCCACCGTATGACTGGACGGGATGATGTGGCGGAAGTTTACCGCCGTGCTGTGGACTGGTTTTGCGGCTATCCAGATCCGCTCAACGCTGAATTTGCCCTGCAACAGCGTTACGGCGGCATCATCTGCCGGCACCTCGCCTATGCCTACCAGTTGACAGGAGAGCGAAAATATCTAGAGATTGGATGGACAGTGCTGCGGCGACTTATTGAGGATCAGGATTGGAGCGATGATCCGAAACGTCAAGGTGCGGTGGAATTGACCCCGATGACAATAAGCCTGCTCTTTTTCGGCGTTCCGTATTTCCTTGGGAAACTGAGTGAGGCAGACATGGGAGAGTCAAATGAAAGTGTGCAGGTGGGGGAGTGAGCCGAGACGAAGGCGTTGATTTCTTCCTTTCCGCTGGATTTTCGACGGATAACAATTTAGATTATTCTACTCGCGAGCCAGAACGACGCGAGCACCTTCAGTCGAATTAATCTTCCTCACAGCCCCAGCTTTGAGCATCGCTAAATCTTCACCCGACAGTTCAAGTGCCAATCCATCAACTGTCAAGTTAATCGTTCCACCGACAATCAGCCAATGCTCATTGCAGGTCAAAGGTACTTCGTCAATTCCCTCGCCGGCCCCGAATGCGACCACTCGCCACTCACTTAATGGGCAACGCGATCCACGGTTCGAGATGGGGCCCGTATTGCTTTCACCGGGAACTACAAACCCTGGAACGGTCGGAATCGGAGGCCCTGTCTCTTCGACCAAGATATGTATCGGTCGCTTTTGTCGCTCAAGTTGCGTCACGATGGCGTTATTCTCGTAGCCGGTAAACATCTGGAACCGGTGCACAACGCCCATCGGCGTATAAACCAGCGTATTGGGTGTGATCTCGAAGCGTTGATCATCTAGCCAGACCTCCCCGCGTCCGGCGGTGAAAAGCCACAATTCGTCATTGTCGTGATAGTGTGGCTCAACGCCTGTACCTATCTGTTGGTCAGGAAAATGACGGAATGCGCTGAGGGCGGTCCAGTCTGGATAAATCCCTTGTTCCCAATAGATATTGTTCGAGTTGCCTGAACGGATCATGTAGTGTTGGTTTTCGATTATCATTTATCCCGCTTTCTCGTTTTCTAGTTTTGTCCCGGTTAATCAACGCACTAGCGATATTTGAGGTGTACTTCTAGTTTCTCAATCAGGATTTGATGCTGGACTTCAGTAGAGCGCATCGGGGCAGGGATGCCCTTCCCACTTCCGGTCACTCGCACACCGACGAGATTATCGCCGACGGCTAGAAACTTTGGTTGGACCGCGAACACGAGCCAGCCTTCTTCGACCTTCGGTGTTTCTAGCAGGATATTGTTTACTCGCACCTCGATTTGATCTTCGATCCCTTTAGCTGCTGGATTGTTCTGAAGGGTGTCGGGGTGACCGATGGTCGCCACAGTGACCTGTTGAAGTCGATCGTCATCCGAGAGATTTTCCGCCTCCGGATCGGATAGCAGCAAGCGGAGTGTAATTTGGTTGACGCGATCTGTCTCCGCAGACACATCGTCTGCGACAGCGATTGTTAAGAGGGTATCTACTTTACCGTCGTTGTCTAGGGGCGCGGGCAGCTGCCCGAACATATTTGTGTTGAAGTACATGAATCGTGGCGTGCTCCAATCTTCTGGATTGGGTATGACGGTCGTACCGTGGCCTCCCCCGCGACGCTGCACGACGAAGATTTTGTTTTTGTGTTTGATGACCTCCGAATCGCCGATTTCCTGATACGCCTGACGGTGCGTATGCCAGCCCTTCTCTAAGTACATCTGACCGACAACACTATCTGTTCCTTCTGGGGTTGCGTGCGCGAAGTTGAAGGTCTGCACACCATCTGCACCCTGCTGATACCAATTCGTTACCACACCGCGCATCACCTCAATGGGGGGCCATTGGTAGCCGTCTGAGGCGTGGTGGTCGTCGATGCACGGATAGAGTTTGATGTTCGTCCCTTCCGTAATCCTACGGAACGCCGGAATGTCCACGTCGAACGATCTACACCCCATGACGAAGATATCCAGCAGCTCCTCCTGCGCCCATGTTTCGGGATCGATACCATCAAAATGACACCCCTCCAAGTTTTCAGGTATACGCGCCGCAAGCAGAAGCGGACGCCCACGTTTGCGCGCCACCTCCTGCAACATCGCTCGTGTCGCCCGTATGAAATCGGTGAGTCTATCGCGGTATTCCCACTGATGTCCCGGTGGCAGGACGGGACAGACTCTCGCAAAGTCCAACTCGATACCGTCGAAGTCGTAATCCTCCGCTGCTTCACGGAGAATACTCAGCTTGTATTCGTGGACACCCTCAAGGGCGAAGTTCCAATAACCGTTAGCGTTCCATGTGTGGATAAGCCAGTCGGGGTGTGCCTCCTTCATCGGGATCTCCGCGACGGGACCCAAGTCGTTGTCCGAGCCGTTGATCCGGTAGGAAAAGAACGATTCTATACCCCGCTGCTTCGCTGCGTCAAGGAACACCTGCACGATGTTAACCCCATCGTCCGCCCACTTTTTGAATCCGGGCGAATCGTAGAGCGGTAGGACTTCGCTCGGATACGGTGCCTGATGCCCCTCACCCCAACTCCAGTAGACACTGTCGATATGCGTCCCCGGCTCGTCGGCGAACATAAACTTCCACTCGACCAACCGCTCGATTTCTTTTGTGGCGAATCTTGCGCCATCCGCTGAAATAACGTCGAAGTTGACAATTATCCGCCGACGTCGATTTATCGCATCAATGTGTGCTGAAGAAAGTTGTCCTTTCATTCGGACTCAATCCCTTCTGTTATCGGAGTTGGAACGCATACAATTTCACCGACTGTCCCACGAACCGCAGGCGCACCGTTTGTCCTTTGAGCCCTGAGAGGTCTTGTTTGCCGTTCCACGTTACGATCTGGGCTGTGCTGCTTCCGCCGAGTCGATCTGCGTCTGCTTCCGTGAAACCTTTTAGGGGTTGCAGCTCTTCATCCAAGATTTCGACCTTGAGCCAACCTCTAGCACTGCCGTCCATGTTTACTTCTAGGTGATTCCCTTCAACAGTGAAGGGTAGCGTGATCAGCCAACCCTCCTGTCCGGCAGCATCTTGAGAGGCAAAACCGTCAAGACGTAGAAGGGCGGATCCGATGGCTGGACAGGATTCTTTGCTAGGGACTTTATCGTGGGGTTGATCATAACCGGTGTAGTAGAGCCGAAGTTCGTCACCGATGGGCAACACACCAACCCCCATATAGAGCATCATCGAGTCAAAAGCACCATCGGGGCCGAGCCGCACAAAGGGTTCTCGCCATCGTGTGAAATGTATCCCATCACGGCTGGCCGCAAGTTGGATGTCCAGTGCGTCGGTGGTGTGATAATAAGCGGCGGTAAAGATGAAGTATGCGTCGTCCGCTAAGGGATACTTTACCGCTGCTGTGTCGTAGAGGCCACCACCCCACATATCCGCATCTTCGGGATTGTCGAAATCCGGCTCATGGATTTTTTCTGGCACGGGGAAGTTCTCGAAATCCGTGCTTTCTGATCGGGCGATGGCACGGTAGTCAAAGGATCCACGCAGTGCCCCGTCCTCCACCCGCAGATATTCGTTCCAGCGGACATACGCCACGTACTTCTGGATACGATCGTCCCAAAAAGCCACATTTCTGGTGTCCGTATACCACGGCATAATCAGTTTTTCGCAGGGTGTCCAATGGATTCCGTCAGGCGAATACAAACCACCCACGCTGCCGTAATGCCATGTTTCCGGTGGGTCTTCGTCGTACCGGAACCGTGCCCCACCGCAATTTACTGCTACATAGTCATACTTTCCAGCACCAAGAATGCACTTGAAACGCCGTTCAGGTTCGGCAGATGGGTCTTTGAAGATGCTTCCGTGATTGAGATCGAGAGAGATGATGTTATTTTTCAGCGAGCCTTGGTAGTCTATGAGTCCAAGGCTGGGACGCTCCCAGTGAATCCCATCCGTAGATGTGGCGTAGCAGTCTCGTGGAGTCCCGTCCTCTCCGGTGGCGGAGTACCACATCTTGTAGACACCTTCATCTAGCATCACCGAGGGATTATTACATCCGCGCGACTCCCACGGTTTTTCAGGTGCAAGCACGGGCGTATTGGCCCGTGTGGCGGAATTCATGGTAGTGGTAAAACCCTCTTTCGCTTCAACAAGCGCATCGTCGAAGAGGAGTTGTTTTGCTGTTCCGAAGGATAAGGGATTCGATTGAGGCATGTAATTTCTCCTTATTACAAACTAATAACTAAATTCCAGAGTATTCGTAGGGTCCCAAATCCGCATCCTGACCCCGATGAAAATGCTTGCCCATCAGGTACTTAATCTCCAGTTCCACATCGCGGATATAGCTTTCAGGGATTATGTCCGGATCTCGTTTCAGCAACGTGACTTCAAGCGTGTTGTCGCCGCATTGGGGCCAATGCGCTTCGTCCAATCGGTAGATAAACCAGTAACCCGATCCGGTGCGATAGCGTGGCGCAGTCATCCGGTACATCTCGTTCAGCTTGCGTAGTAGTTCCTCCGGTAGCTCTACCCCATTCAGCCGGAAACGGAAGCTATCCAGTTCTGTCGTGTTCATGACTCGTAGGCGGAGGAGGACTTCGTGGATGCGCCCAACCTGATTCCAGCGTGGCAGGTTGTCGCTAATCTTAAATTTCACCTCGGTGGGTCGGTCTACCGCCAATGCAGCCGGCAGTGACATGGCGATACCGGGTTCCGTAGGGGGTTTCGGATAGCGTCCCGTTTCCGTGGGAACGTAGTAATACTTATCCTTGGGTGCCATCACTTCAGGATGGGGCAACTCCCGCAGCTTTTCATAGAAATCCGCCTGATAGGGCCAATTACCGAACCAGTGCGCTAGGTAGAGTCCATGGACCCCTTGTGCCCAGTAGTTACAGGCGGTGGCACGAACCATTTCAATGGAGGCTTCCCCCAATCGGTCAGAATCCACATGGCTCTGAATAGCGGCGTGGACCCGACAGTTCGTTCCTTCGGCGGCTTCGACCAACGGACGAAAGTTGACTGTCGAATCCACCAACTCCGGTCCCGAAAACGTCTGCCCGATAACGACATCTACGATCCCTTGCTGCATCCAATCACGCACGTCCATGCCTACTTCCAGACAACCTTCAAGACTTGCGGGTATACGAACTGCTAATTCACGCCTTGCACCACTACCCTTGACGGCTTCATAGACTCGCCGAACCCACGCGGTCATAATCTCGCGTCCGGCTTCGACTTCGTCCGGGTGAAAGTAATACGGTGTGTAATTGAGTTGTAGTTCAAAACCGTCAATCGGATAGTTGTTCAGAGTCTCCTCGATGAGCGCAAATCTTTCCTCGCGCACCTCCTCGTGTTTGAAGTCAAGACAGGTGAGTCCGGGAAAGTCGGCATCCAGATCGCCACGTGCACCAATCTCCAAGTGTGGGTTGTCAAAACGGAAATTGGAGCAGCGCACATCTTGTTCGCGGGTAGCTCGTCCTTGTTGCACCAGAAGCGTGGGATAAATCAGCATTCCCTTCGTATGGGCGCGGTCACAGACGATGCGTAACGGATCATTTCCCGACTCGATCAGGTGTTTGGCGTTTTGATGCGCTCGACGAAAGACGAGATGGGGCCATTTTTCGACATTATGTCCCCAGAGTTCGCCGACCTTCGTATCGTGCAGGACGGTGCGCCCATCTCCGAGGCAAAACATCAGCGCCTCCACGGGTGTACCGACCAACTCATCGACGGCTGCCTCGTACTCCTCTTTCTGCATCGGTGGTTCGTACATGTAGATGAGTGGGTGGCGTCCATCGTGATAGAACATGATGCGTGGTTGTGACATGGTAATTTCCTTTTGGGGTTATGCTATTAGGAGACTAGACCGATTCACGGTTAGTCTGGAAACTGTGTTCCCTTTCGCGCTTTGGACATGACACGAATTGTCTCACGTGCCGTCGCTGGATCAACCGGCGGGGGACTACCATTGCGAATGGCGTCATAAAGCTGATCGTAGAACGATGTGCCGGGAGATACCTTAGCTTCAAGTTCCACTTTTTCAAACTCAATTTCATCGCCCCCTTCAACGCCATATTTTCGCTCAACTGCGAGGGGCCTATCAATCGCTTTGAGTGGCGCTAGGTCGTCTTTCACATAGTGCAGCACAGCCGTTCCCTCTGTAACGGTCAACGTACCGCGCGTCCCCATGAGCGTCCACGAAGGGAGGGCTGCTGCGCAGGCGCTTGTGAGTTCCAGATCAATTACCCGACCATTTTCGCCCCGCATGACTACTTTAAGGTGGTCTTCTGTATCGCCCGGTTGGAGGATCTGCTGAAGGTCTCCGAATACATCCACGATGGGCGATTCCATGAGGATGACACACTGGTCGACGACGTGTACGCCGTTATTGTTGAGCAATCCGCCGCCGTATTTCCGCAATGTCTGCCAATCGTTACGACGGCGATAACCGTAACCACCTGAACGGATGAAGAAGACATGCCCTAAGCGTTCGTCCTTGAGCATCTGCTGGATAAAGAGAAAATCTTCACCCCAGCGACGACTTTGATGGACAGTCAGGATCTTGCCTGCATTCTCGGCGTCAACAAGCATCCGATTCGCGTCTTCCAAGGTGGTCGCCATCGGCTTTTCGGTCAGGACATGTCGCCCGGCTTCAAGTGCGGCAATCGAGTGGTTCGCATGATCCACCGACGCGGTCGCGACGACGATGAGTTCGGCATCACAGTCCTTTAGTAGGGAATCCAAGTCGTTGAACGGCTGCGCGCCAGTTTCTTTCTGCGCCTGTCGTTGACGGTCAGGATCAGGGTCGGCAACGGCAACGACATCAAAATCTTTGCGTTCCTGCATTGTGCGGACATGGATATTCCAGCCAGCGCGACCTAGACCAATTACGGCAGCGCGAATAGGTGTAGGTGGGGTCATCCAGTGAGCCCTCCTTTGTTTAATTGGACTTACGCAGTTGAACGCTCAAAGCTAACCCCTTCCGCGACGCGGAATCTACACTGCTGTTTCAATGCCCCACTGGCACGATTTGGCAATTTGGCAGGGCACTGTCAGGTCCCAGAAAAAATTTCAACCTCCCATCGGGGGTTCATCAGTGGCGGGTATCTCTCTGGATCCCGATGGGGCCTAGCTTCAGGGCGTTTGTAGATTTTTACTACACAAGAGTAAGGTGCGTGTAGACGGCTTGCTGACCTGCCATATACGCACTATTTATGAACCGTTTTTCACTGAACTGTTACCATAACCTTGTCAAATGTTAGGGATTTATCAGGTCCCTGACAGGTCAAAACTCTGAAGTGCGTAAGTCTTGTTTAAGTTATACGGGTTGGGATTATTCAATTTCTTCTGCCGTAGGTAGTCCTACGATTTCCTCAACCGTGATTCATTCTTTCCGACATTTATGAACCGAGTGCGTATCGTTGTACCGCCTCCTCATCAAGTTCAACGCCCAACCCCGGTTTGTCCGGGACTAGTGCATATCCATCTCGGACCAAAGGCTCAGCAAGCAGGCTGTGCTCATGGACGAAGTTGCCGCATAGATCGCTGCCTAGGGTGCAATTTGGGGTTGCAGCGGAGGCGTGGAGTCGGAAAGCATCGAAGATGCCAAGATCAACATTGGAGGCTTGCCACACGGGAATGTCAGCGGCATCCGCGATCCGCGCCATGTCCAGAAAGCCCCAATCCGAGGGTGCAACATTAATCCCGTCCACAGCTTCCAGATATACCATTTCAATCACTTGACGTGGATTCTGAAGATGGGGCGCGATGAGGATTGATGTCTCTTCCTTGAGGTGTCGATAATCTTCTATGTCATCCTTGGGGATTGGGTCTTCAAAGATAATGTCATACATTTCGATTTCGCGTGCCAGCGCCAACGCTTGCTCGACGGTGTGAAATCGGTGACCGGGATCTAGGACGATACGCAGTGAGGGCGCAGCCTCGTGCATGGCGTGCACTCGGTCTGCCACATTTCCGTCATCTATAGTACATTTAATCTTAATGCCGTGAAAGCCCAATTCAGACGCTCGTTTGGCAGCAGCAGCGGACGCCTCCGGTCCCATCCGTCCGATCCAGTAATCAACGAGCACTCGGTCTTGGAACTTGCCGCCGAAGATACGATACAAGGGCAAGCCAGTTACTTTCCCGATTAAATCCAGCAGGGCAATATCGTATCCGCCGCCCCCCAAGCTGCGCGGCTCAAAGTCGAGCGGGTTCACTCCGATTAGATCTGGGGGTGCCTCATCGTGATCGCCAAAATAGGGTCCGCTCATACCGAGCCCAGTAATCCCTTCATCCGTGTGGATACGCAGCACATCCTGTCTTCTTTCCCCAAGAGGTGCGGGATAAGATTCGGTGAACTCCTCATATTCGGGCGGTGGCAGAATTCCGGGCAGAAACGGCACACAGACGACGGTGCGTTCCAGCTGCGTGATTTTCATCTGTTTCTTTCCTTAGTCGGTGGGAAAGACTGAAAGTGGGAAAGTGTGAAGGGGAGAAAGTGATAGGAGATTACTGTCTCCCCTTGCTTACCTGCTTACCTACTGCTTTTCCTCTTAGTCGTTCCAACGACTCGGATTGATTCCGGGCGCTTCAGTTGTCATCCCTTTCGGCTTGTGTTCAAGTTTCCAAGTGTCTCCGGTGGTATTGAGGCTCTGCAAGAAAGGCTTGGCTTGTTCCGGTGCGTTGGCGACCAGTTCAGGATCCCACTCCTTCATCGGTTGGATCGGTCCCGCCCAAGCTGGTCGATAACCGAACTGAATCAGTTCTCTAGGTGAATTGTCCGTGTTCGGATGCGTGGCATGGAACATAGTGCTTGGAATGATGACCGCTGATCCGGCTTTCATACACAGGGTGAGTTCTTCCGGATGGGACTTGTAGCGCACGTAAGGGCTTGCCTGTGCGTGGAAGGAGATATGGCTTCGTGGGATAACTCGAAACGGTGCGCGTTTTGGGAGGAGATCGTCAAGGTAGTAGAGAACTCGCAGCAACCGCGGGGAGCTGCCTTCATAGTCGAAGATTGAGGAGCCGTGGGGTTGACCATCAGTATGCATTGAGATTCCGGGTGAACCGGGATTCGTGCGTTGAAAGAAGCCGCGCGTGAATACGATGTCAGGTCCCATCAATTCTGTAAGAAACTCAATCATTGGCGGATGCCCGATTAGCTCCGCTGTCGTGCGACTGAACCATTGCGGTTGTACAGATCCAACGGTCTGGTACTCGCTATAGGGTTTCGGCGACATCCGCATGTCAGACAGTTCCGCTTTTAGTTTCGCGATGAGTTCCGCATCTAACATGTCGGGCAGCACAACGTAGCCTTCCACCTCGAAATGGCGAAGTTGCTGTGCCATCGTGAATGAGCTGAAATCTGTCTCATCAATGTTCATGAAGTCGATGACTTCGTCGGGATCGATTTTGGGGATAGTGATCTCTTGTTCGTGGGTAATGGTTTCTTGCATGGGTTCCTCCTTATCAAATGGGAGCGTTCTAAAAACGTCCGATAAATATTTGATTGAAAGTTGGTTATGACCAAACAAAAATTTCGTCATCGTCCGGGGACATAGCAAAGAAGATTGCCAATACAGCCCGCGGTCGATCGCCTACGACGAAGGGCACTTCGTGAATGTTTTCGGAATAGAAGAAGTAGAGATCGCCCGGCTCTAGCTGGACTTGTGTGCGGGGGATACCTTGCTCGGCGACGTATTCCCGGAAGGCGTCTTTCTCGCGTGCCTCCTGCACGGCATCCGACCAAGTGCAGTTGTAGAGAAAAGGTTCGCCGCTCTCACCCGCATCGTTAGAGTTTTGGAAACAGAGCACGCCAGCGTATTGATGTTGAAATCGTGAAACGGCATAGGTGAATAATTTCGATCGCTTTGCTACGGAATCGTAGTGGGGTCCGTGTCCCAACCCGTCGTGGTAGATACGGAATATAGCGGGACCGTAGAGGCTGCCATCGGGCTCCCGCGCAGTCATCACGTTCTTGCCTGGTGCGAGTTGTGACAGGGCGTCGTACATGGTCTTCACCGGGTCGTCGTATCCGTCGAACAAGACGTTGAAGAGTTCATGCGTCCCAGCGGAGTGGGTAAAGAATTCCTTGCGGTCGGAATTGTATCGTCCCAAGCTGGTGCCGATATCCACACGGTGAGGCTTTCCCTCTCCGACTTTGTGTGGATCATACATCAACCCACGCTCATAGAATCGCTGTATAAGCCCTGCACAGTGGTTGGGATTATAGGCTTGCCGCAGGAGGACGGCTGGCATCTCACCGGCTGCAAGTGCCATGAGCGGCTGCGGATATTTTTTAAGTATGTCTGTTAAGTTGCCCTCGAAGGGCGTCCATGGCTGGTTCTCTGTCATGATTGGATTGTTCCTCCAAAGGATTGTTGCTACAAAAAGATGGAATAACCGATCGGAATGACAAGTTATACAGCTTTATCCAAGATACGGTAAAATAGGTTGACAAAAAGAAACATTTTGATATAATTATGACCCGAAATGGTCCATTATAGTCCAAAATAATCCATCTAAATACATCTTACCACAAATTGAGAAAAAATGTTTAACAAAGACAATATAATAGCGGGAATAGGCAGCGTAGTTAATCTATTCGGGATTCAAAGCTCCAACCGATATGACGATTCTGCTGACGAGCATGACGCCTCTGCCGACTATAACGCCCTGAAATCTGACTGGATAGCTATAGGAAATGATATGTCACAGGCTATGGAGCTATTTGCAGCACGTTACGGGGATCCCATCAAAGGTAGGGTGAAAATGGATGGCTAACGAATCAACAGTGCCCCAACCTAAATCTGACGATGAAGTTCAAAGCCCGGCGTAAGGCCCCGAGAGCAGTGAAGAATTAGAAGAACTATTGGTAAGAGTTTCTGAAAAATTCGCTGGTCCTATTCCCCCACCTCCTGTGATGAAACAGTATGAAGACATTCTACCAGGATCGGCAGACAGAATTCTTAAAATGGCGGAAAACCAAAGCGAGCACAGACAATGGATAGAAAAGAAAAAACTATCTTTCTCCAATCGTGAAGTACATCTCGGTCAAGTACTTGGCTTTGCAATTGGTGTTATCGCTATAATTACTGGGGGATACACAGCCCTAAATGGTGCTCCGATTTCTGGCGGATTCATTGGGACAGCCGGAGTTGTAGGTCTTGTATCCGTATTTATTGTTGGAAGTAGCAGAAAGACCCCCAAAGAGTGAGCTAATCATTCTGTTTTGCCGAGAGATGATGAGAAACGAGAACTGAGCACCAAGATTATATCGCTTCAAGATAACTATGAAGAATGATCCTCACCCACCGCAGCGTATCTTTCACAACGATGTGTGAAAATGCCAACCATGTTAGCGGACCCTCCACTTCCAGCCCATCTATTCAAGATTTCATTAAAACATGCCATCAATGCTCAAGAGCGCGACAGTGCCGACAACTTGCATAAAGCCTGTCGCATACAGAACCTCTGTCTCATCAATATAGGCATACTCATTATAGCCGTAGGAGTGAGCCACCATAAACTGAAGTTGAAATGCCCTGCCGAGGTCGTAGCGCATCCCCGCACCCCAGCTAGAAATCCGTACCTTAAAGTCTAAAAATCGATTGTTGTCGGGATGGAGTGCCTCGTTGATGAAATCGTCTCGGGTCACATTAAGGTAAGCAAACGCGCCCGCCTCCCGATAGCGGTAGGGATTGTGATCCTGAATTAGTGTAAAGTCGATCTGAATCTGATCCTCCCATGACGTTTCGGTGCTTTCATCATCTTGGTTGAAGCGACCCCGGAAATCCTCGAAATCCGGCGTCCGGAAGTAACTGGTATCGATCGACTTGAAGTAGGTCAGTCCGTTAGAAATTGCGAATCGCAGATCTTCGTTTATGTCATAGGTCAAAGAAACCTCTGCCCCAATCTGATTCCATTTAATGCGTTCCTCAAAATCGGCTTTCGTTCCAAGGTCGTGATCTAGATCATCCTGATTGTCTATCTCAATATCCGCAAAATCATAAATGTACCGCAACTTTGCCTCTGTTTGAAACGCAGAGGATATCAGCGAAGAAGTAGGGGCGAACACCCTAAACTTCAAGGTTTCGTTGTCAACGAAATAGAGATTACCGGTATAATCGATGGCTTTGAGACCCAAGTGCGCTTGTTCTTCGTTCTCACGCTGGAAACGGATCAGGATCTTCTCGGCATATGCCCCATCGGCGTAAAATCGCTGAACCCGTCGGACACGGGTACGAAAGATGCGATAAGGGACATGCCCGAACTGAAATGGATGGTATCGCTGTCTAGGCAAATCGGAGGCATAATCCTTTTTATACTTGGCTTGATCTGCGACGAGGACAGTTCCGTCTTCTAATGCGATGAGATGGAAAGGCGATATAAACTGCCCGGCACGATCCCCGTATTCGCCAAATGAGAGTAAAAATTTTCCATCTCGATCATATTTCAGGACACGATGTGCATCCTTATCTACGATATAAAGGTTTCCCTCGCGATCGACAGTCATATCCGCAGCTTTGCTCAACTGTCCGGCACTGGGTTGGGATGTGGTAAAGATCCCTATGGAATTGCCATCTGCATCCAGCTTATAGATATAGCCATCATCGAAGACGTAGATACGTCCTTCATCATCGACCGTCAACAGCAGAGATCTTTGGGTATCGCCCTGCGGGATGATGAGCGCGTAGTTCCCTTCAGCGTCAAGCGCCGGTGCAGCGGCTTCAAGCGTGCCAATCCGCTTGGTTAAATCTTGCAGCGGATAGCTTGCAACGAACCCTCCTTCCGAATCGAATTGATGGATACAAGGAGCGTAGTTGAAGATGCGTGGGGATTCTGTGTCATCCACTTGTACCGTGATCCAGTCCACGACGTAAATTGTCCCGTCCACCCCAACAGCGATGTCCATCGGGTTGATAAAAAGAAACTTCTCGGGGGCAGTTCCCTGAATCTCAAACAGGAAGCGTCCATCGGGATCAAGTTTTTGGATGCGAAGATTTTCGGTATCCACGATATAAATCCCGCCGTCCCGATCGAATGCAAAAGATGTTTTCTTTGCGAATTCGCCCTCACCCTCGCCTTTTCCTCCAAACTCCCGGATAAATTCAACTTCTTGGTGTGCATTGGCAAGGGGATAGATTATGAAACTTAAAATCAGTCCCCAAAATACTTTACGAAATATTACCAACTATTCACTCCTACTGGTTCGTAGCTCCGCTAGGCTAACCATTTCGGTTCCCATGTCTTTGATTTTATCCAAAATCGCATTGATAAACTGTGGTGAATCCTCGGTACTGTATTTCTTCGCTAGTTCAATAGCTTCATTGATTGAAACAGCAGGCGGAATATCGATGAGATAGAGTAGTTCATAGGTGGTGCTCCGCAGCAGGCATCGGTCGACCACCGGCATACGATCGATTTTCCAATGCGTTGCTGCTGAACGGATCGCCGTATCGATCGTGGTAAGATGTTCTATTGTGCCCTCTACTAGCAAGTTGGCAAAACCTTTAACGGTTTCCGGTGCATCGTTTACCTGCCAGAAATATTCTTGGATGTGGTGAATTGAATCCTTCGTGATTTCTGCCTGATACAGCATCTGCAGGGCAAGAATCCGGGATTGTGTGCGTGTCTTTCTCATGATTATCCGCCTGTGGGCAAATCAGACAAGCGCGGTCCTTATCTAACTCCACTTTAGCCCTAAAACCCCGTCTTTTAAGGCGGGGATACAGGGACGCTTTAGCACCGTTTTTCGAGG
>JAGWBT010000073.1:0-5841 GCA_021295755.1 Candidatus Poribacteria bacterium | reverse complement strand
AGACGCTAAACTCTAAGAACGAGAATGTGGAATTGCTAACAAAACAATCCCTGTTCTTTAGAGCGGGGAGCGGTCAAAAGATTAGGATTTAAGGTAATTCGCTTTTACCCACAAAACCTAATTGTAGCAGAGGCATTGGGCATTGTCAATAATATACCGATTATGGTGTAAATTTCAGGCGCAACCCTACCATTTGCTTTGAATCACGAAGTGAAAATATAGGGTATTTTCGAGGCAATAATCCGCGTCCGCTGCGTCATCTATTTTATGCGTGATTCAGGAATTAACGCGGATAAAAGGGATAAAAAAGTAAAGATTTAGGGGGTTACTGAGCCTTCACACAACGGAACCCGGTGTCGAAGTAGGTTTTCGTAGGGTTCTTCGAGCTGCGATCAGCGACCCGCACAGTTGCCTCGAACCACGATCCACCGCGCAACACGCGGTCTGATTCGACGTCTGTGAAATTGTTTATAACCCAATCCAGACCATTCGCCCCGGCAAACGGATTCTCACGTGGTGAAATAGAATAGAAATCCTGATTGTACTCATCGAGACACCATTCCCACACATTGCCCACTATGTCATACAGCCCGTACCCATTCGGCGGCAGTTTGCCCACCTTCGCCGTATCACCAGTTGTCCGGTTGTTATCCCCAGCCCTCCTGCTGATGTGCACCTGATCGTAATCCCATTCATCGCCCCAAGGATACGTTTTACCCGCCAACCCACCCCGTGCGGCATACTCCCACTCCGCCTCCGTCGGCAACCGCTGCCCTTGCCACTGTGCATAAGCCATCGCGGCATACCAACTCACATGGACCACCGGGTGCCTCGTTTTCCCAGAAGGATAGGCATTCCCCTGCCAGTCTTTCAGGTAGTTTCCACTGTGGAATCTCTCGTCAATTTTATCTTTTCGCCAGCTTGGATTCGCACGTACGAACTGCTGATACTCGAAATTGGTAACCTCGTGTTCGTCCATAAAGAACGCATCGACGTAGACGGTGTGCACGGGTCGTTCATCTTCTGTTCTTCTAGTCCACCAGATGTTTTGAGGCCACTGGTTGTTGCTTCCCATCTGAAACTCGCCTGCGGGAATCAACACCATTCCCTCCGGCGGAATAGGCTCTGAGGATGGAAGAATCTCGACACTGATTTTGGAACTCTGAACCGCTTTGTTTACACCGTCACTGACCTGAACGAGGACGGTAGCGTTCATCGGTTCTCGAGGGACAGTCCATACCCCGGCTGCATCCACCGTCCCGTCGCTGACTTTCCATTTATAGGTCAACTTGTCGCCATCAGCGTCATGGGCAACGACTTCCAATTTGACCTTTTCGCCGGCTTTGATCTGCTCCGGCACAATGAGACGATCAATAATAGGTTGACTATTGATCGTTTCTGTCTCCTCATCGTCACCGCAGCCTACCGCGAAGAGTGCCCCTATCATCACGATAAACATGGAAAATGTGGAGATTTTTTTCATTTTCATGAGAGGCTCCTTTCCGTGTTGATTGTTGAGGCTTCAAAGATGTCTCAAATCGGTGTATGACTGAGCTTTTTACCCTAGATAATTGGATGCTTTATGATATTTGTCAAGCAAAGAGATGTGCTGTTTTGTTGGGTTCTGTTGACATTTTGGTGT
Organism: Candidatus Poribacteria bacterium; assembly: GCA_021295755.1. Classification (NCBI taxonomy): domain Bacteria; phylum Candidatus Poribacteria; species Candidatus Poribacteria bacterium. The sequence goes on along the minus strand of JAGWBT010000073.1, from coordinate 4,199 downwards.
TGAGATAAGCATCTCAACCTACAGGACTCAATGGTTCTCACAATGGGATAAGGGCGCTTGTTGAGGCTAAGGAAGAGTAATACGTAATTGGATAATACGTAAGGAACGGAACGCGGATCTGCGTTCCATATGAATTGCCCTCGCTGCACTGAACTGCTTAGGCTATGGACCGGACCAGTTAAAAAGTCCGATTTATGCCGTTCCGTTCCTTCTTTATAAAATCGGAATCGGGGTGCACAACCGACGAGTATAGGAAGCGGGCTTCTATCGCGCCGCACATAGCTAGTAATTTACATTATTCTATCACCTTCAATTAAGGATATCAATGGTAAATCATGGGGGAATTAGGGTGATTTAGTTTTCTGCTTTGATAAGATTGGGATTTCGCTGCGCTTTCAGTAGTGTAATTACATTTTGTTGTGATATACTAACCAAGTGACATGTGAAAACAATTTGTTCATGGGTTCATTTGTGAATGCCCTGATAAATCGGGACAGGCGAGACTAGGAGGGCAGGTGGGGTTTCGCTACATTCAATTTGAACGGGGTGGAAACGACATCCTTACCAATGGAATTGGTATGACAAACCACGATAGGAGTTAGCGCGAAATGTCCGAAAGACCGAATGTCTTGGTAATTATGACAGACCAACAGAAAGCCACCGCGAGTCACCTCTACGGCAATACCTTTTGCGAGACGCCATCCATGGAACGCTTGGCGAATGAAGGAGTGCTCTTTGAACATGCTTTTACGCCTCATCCCCTGTGCGTTCCAGCACGGATTTCGCTCTGGACCTCGCAGTTTCCACATTCGCACGGTGGCAGACGCAATCAGACCCTGATGCCAGATGATGCAACCCATGCGTTCCAACTCTGGAAGGATGCCGGATACCACACAGGCTTGATTGGTAAAAATCACTGTTTCGAACGGGCGGCAGATTTAGCGCTGTTCGATACTTGGTGCGAGATCGGTCATGGTTGGATGTCAGGACACGCAGAGACACGCGGCATGGAGTGGTTTCGTTCAATAGAGGGGATTCGGGCTGCCCATGAACTGCGGCGGACAATGCCCCCCCAAAGTCCACGCTTCGGTTACGCCACCTCCGATTTTCCGTTAGAGGACTATTCCACAGGGTTGATTGCAGGTCAAACAGTCCGTTTCCTAGAGACCCACCGAGATGACCCTTTCGCGTTATGGGTTTCGTTCCCAGATCCGCATGAGCCTTGGGTTGCACCAGAGCAGTACGCTGCGATGTTCCCACCGGAGCAGATTGATCTGCCTCCTTGGCGAGAGGACGAATTTGATGAACGCGCGCCTGAACGGAATCGCGTTCTGTATCAGATGCTAGGTGTGGCGGATGATGCCCTTGAAGATGTGTATGGTGTAATGGGGGTTTATTACGGCATGGTACGCTTTATTGACGACGGTTTAGGACAGATTCTGGACGCGCTAGAAAATTTAGGACTGCGCGAAAACACTATCGTGGTGTTCTGCTCGGATCACGGTGACTTCATAGGTGAGCATCAGATGCAGTGCAAGGGTGGGGTCTTCTATGACTGCTTGACCCGTGTGCCGCTGATTGTCTCTTTGCCCGGTGAGATTGCTACGAATGTGCGGGACGACAGCATGGTGAATCTAATTGACATCGCGCCGACGCTACTGGAACTTCAGGGGTTAGACATACCCCGCTCAATGCACGGCGAGGGACTTCCAACCGTCACCGCCGCCGAACCACGAGATGTAACGTTTTCCGAATATGGCTCTGGGGGACCGCCCTTCCGACTGACGGATTTGGAGAAACTACCGCAACCCTACGGCAGACGTGCGTTGATACAGTCCTTGCAGTGGCGTGAAGCAGAGGGCAGGCGCAAGATGGCTCGCACCCGATCGTGGAAGTATGTGCACGATCCGATGGGCGATCGCGATGAACTGTATGATCTGGAGAACGACCCGTGGGAGTTGGAGAATGTGGTAGACAATCCCGCCCACCGGGAGGTGCTGGCAGACCTGCGGTTGCGTTTGGCAGACTGGAGTATTCAGACGGAGGACGCGAAGCCTGTACCGTTACCGTAAGAAGAACACATGAACCTTTGATCGTTCCGATCTCATCGGGCTGGAGGGAAGCTATGGATTTTACGCGAATCAACGTACCCCTACCGGAGGGACTTATCCCGGAGTTGACCGCATTCTGGGAAGAAATTTTCGAGACCTCCTATGAAGACTTCAAGCCTATCTTTGCTGGCGATGAAATCGAAGACAACGAGGATATCCTCTACCTAATGCGACAGGGTGAAGACTTAGCAGGCACCTCCCATCTCACCGTTGGCAAGGCAGCACCGCGATTGGGCGGATTGGGAGAGGTGGCGACACCACCTGCGTTTCGGCGTCAGGGAATCGCTGCCCAGCTCTGCGAAGTCGCTCGCGACGATTTTCGGGGGCAGGGTGGTGAGGCGTTTTTTCTCGGTACAGGCAACCCTGCGGCGGCACGGATATATTATCGGCTCGGTTGGCGGAAACTCGCCGGTGCTAACGTGATGGCACTGATCGAATCTGGCAGTTCGCCGGAGGCGTTTCTGGTGGACTACTTCAGGGAAGCGGAGGGACAAACCACCATCGTACCGGGCACGTGGGCACAACGGATCCCTATGATTCCGCTGATCGTTTGTCCGCATGACTGGCAGGTGTTAGACGCCAACGCGGGCATATTTTCGACGCGCTATGCGGTGCAGTCGTCCTGTATGGGGTTGTATCCGAAATATGATGCACTTGTCCAACAGCAGAGTGGCACTTGGTTTGGGGCACAGACGAACAGCGGTCATCTGATTGGACTGGCGACAGCACGCCTTGATGGGACGGGCGTGTGCCATGTGGATGGTTTTACGCATCAGTGTTGTTTGGATGCTTGGGGGGATTTGATACAGGCAGCCATGGATTGGGGTGCGAATCGTGGGGCGACGGAGTGGTGCGGAATGCTCTCGGTCGAAGATGAGGACAAGCAATCCCTGTTTGAGTCATTGGGATTTGAGGCGACTGGAGAGGGTGAAGCGTTTACGTTGGGGGAACGGCCGGTGCCGTCGGTTCTACTGAAGCGATCTGCCTAAAGATTCGCCCTGCTGGGATTTTAGTGAACCCCAACCTACACCACTGCAGCCCCCTAAGATGGCTCCGTTCCGAGAGTCCGAGACTTGGATATGCCTATCCAAGCCGAGGGGGCTTGCCGAATAATTTCTACGTCCATGCGGTTTTTCTTGATATGTGATGTTCGTGCTGGTCACGGCGGGGTGGAATTTCCGTTCCCCTCAATTCACGTATCAACTCAATCAGTCCTTCCGTTGCTGCCTCCAAGAACTTCTCTCCTTTTTCCACGGTGGCTTTGGTCGCATCGCCTAACACGCCGCTCGCGGTCTGCGAACTCCAGTAGGGTATCAAACGTGCAGCCGACCCTTGGGGATGTGTACCCGCAAGCAGATCCGTTTTGAAACTCGGCGGCAACGGCGACCTTTCATCGACCGCCCGACTCATATCGACCAGATCCGGTTTTAAGGCGAGATAGAGGGCAGTTTCATATTCTCCTCCGTGTGATGTCCCACCATACTCAGAATCCCGGACCTCGGCACCGACATCCTTAAAATGGTTCACTGAACCGCAGAGGATCTGCCCTTCATATTCGATATTCGTTAACCGCGCTGCGAGGTCGAGGGGAGAGGCATTGCTCCCGTGACCGTTGACAATGAGGATTCGCTTGAATCCGTGATGGGCAAGGCTGCAACAGACATCCCTAACATACTTGATAAAGGTGTCCCAGCCGATGGTGAGTGTTCCGTGAAAATCCATGTGGTGTGGACTGTAGCCGTGCGGGACCGGCGGCGCAAGCAACGCCTCCGATGGGATACGCGCCACGGCGCGTTCACAGATGCCCGTACAAAGGACGACATCCGTATCAACAGGGAGGTGGGGACCGTGGTCTTCGTACGTCGCAACAGGGAGGACGGCAACACGGTCTTGTTCGGCAGCCTCTTTGGTTTCGTACCAGATCATTTCAGCGAAGCGATATTTCATTGTTTTCTCCTTAATTTCGGGTGGTCTCTTTACTATGTGCAAATTTCAGCTGTCGGTGGATTGGCGTAACACTGATAGTGGGATTCGACCTCCGCCTCCGGCGTAATGCCCTCATGGACGTAGGCGCGGAATTGGAGGCGA
>JAGWBT010000072.1 GCA_021295755.1 Candidatus Poribacteria bacterium | reverse complement strand
ACGGTGCATGACCGAGACCGCAACGCTGCAATTAACATCTTTAGGGTTGGGGCATCAACCCATGAAGGAGAGGTTGTAAGCCCATCTTCGGATGGCTAACCTTGTTGATAGCACAATTCACACGCCTGAAGGACATAACAATCCCCCTCCTTTAGGCCGGGGAGTATGTCAAGCTCTTAGCGTATTGCACTTTTCTTGATATGAGCCCTAACTGTCCGAAATGATTTTGTTCGGCTCCCGTGGTATAAGTTCTAGCGGTTGAACAATCTGCCGGCGTTCAGGGGTCAAGCGTTCCAACAGTTCCGGTGAGGGCTGATAACCGTATCGGAAATTGCCCCAAGAAGGTCCATAGCGATAAACGATAGTTCGGCGGATACCAGGATTCTCCCGTTTCGCTGAACCGTGTGCTGCCCCATCAACGAAAAGTAGCGCGTCGCCCGCTTTGATGTGGATTTCAACGGCCCCTTCAATCCCTTCGACCGTCGCTCCCACTGCCATTCTGTGTTTGTCGTAGTGCGGATGTCTGAAGTTGGATTTATGACTGCCGGGGATAATCATTGTGCCACCGTCACCGGGTCCAAAGTCCGTCAGTGCAATGAGAATATCAATCTGTCCGCACATGAAGCGACCGTTGTGATACCGGAATTGGTTTCGATGGATGGGTGGGTATCCCCCTGAGTGCAATCCAATAGCTTCTCCCGGACCACGGAAGGTAGCAAAGTTCTCATCTATAAACAGGGGACCGTGGTGGTAATCAAAGCTGCCCTCCCCTCCGACAAAGTGTTTCACCTTGTCAATCCATGAAGGGTGATCAATCAACCTCTCAAAGGGTTCGCCCGCTTCGTAAATCTGCTGTAGATTGAAACCGTCGGTCGTGCCATACCGGTGCGCGTGAACATAACCGTACCATTCACCCGCCTCCAACGGTGGTATCGCATCAAGACATTCGTTGAGTTCTGCGACCTCTTCGGGGGTTAAAGCATTTGGCAAAACGATATAGCCGCGTAAGTCAAACAAATAGATTTCAAGATCGGTGACCATAAATTCTCCTTTGATTCGGTGTTCGTTAGCTCACTATGTCAGTCCTATTAGGTTTAATCACCATCCAACGCTAAGACCTTGCGAGCAAGCGGGGATAGTCGAGCTTGGACCTCGGGCGACAGATATTTCCTCTGTTCAAGCTGCTGTGGCAATCCACGCCGCGTGAAATAGCCGTGCATAACCCGCCGTCGATGACCCGATGGATTGGCAGATGCCCCATGAAGGATATGCGCGTTAGTGATGACGACACTACCGGCAGGGATTTCAGCATAGACCACACCCGCCTCGTCGTCGGGTGGCGGTTCATCGGTCTGATGGCTGCCGGGAATCAGCCGGGTCGCACCATTAGCTTTGTTCATATCGTCAATTGCCCACAGTGAATTGGCAACGATGGGGCCCGAATCGGGTGCAGGTGATCCATCGCGGTGGAGACCCTGGCTGCCTTGATTCTTCAACGGTTCAAGGGAATTGAGGCTAGAAAGAATGCAATCTTCCCCGAGCAGATGGCGGACGAGGTCATAGACCGGACTTCGCAAAAATATCGACTCAAAGAACCGCCCCTTGTTTACAAGGTTAGAGGCAAAACGGTAGCCTTCAACCTTCCGAAGTCCGTCTCGTTCAGGATCGAAGGTTGCGTAGATGCTATCTAGCGCCCCCCGAAGAAAGAGAAGTTCATCTTCGGTCAGAACATTTGAGGCTATGGTAAATCCATTCTCCTCCAGATTCTGGAGGTGGTTCTGGAGAACTTCATCGGCTGTCGGAGATCTACTGTTGAGGGATTGCGTCATCTTCGCACGCCTAGTTTGAATTAAATCTTCAGTTGTATCTGTACCTAATACCGTACAGCCATAACGTGGAGGCCTGTCTCATTTATCGGTCCTGCACGGATCCATCAAAGCCGATCGGTGTATCTAGCACCTTGTCCTGAACAGGATAGCTCAAAGCCGCTTCGTTCAACTCAATTCCCAATCCGGGGCCCTCAGGCACCGTCAGATAGCCCTCTTTCAGTTCCAGCGGTTCAACAAGCAAATCGCTCTTCGGTGGCTCCGCCTCACCCGTGTATTCCTGAAGTGCGAAATTTGGAATTGATGCATCCAACTGCACACACGCTGCCGTGCTCACCGGGCTAAGCGGGTTGTGCGGAATAACCTTAACGTGGTGTGCCTCCGCCATCCCTGCCACCTTCTTACACCCCGAAAGTCCGCCGCAGAGACATAAGTCCGGACGGATGTAAGAGGTCGCTTTGGCTTCAAGGAGCTGCTGGAACTCAAAAATGCTTGCGAATCGCTCGCCTGTCGCGATGGGCAGGTTGCACTGTTCCTGTACATCACCCATGATTGCTGGACTATCGGGCAACATTGGATCCTCGTAGAAGTAAGGATTGAACTGTTCCAGCCGCCGACCCAGCCAGATTGACTCTGCCGGATTCATCTGCCGGTGAATCTCTACGCAAATATCGACCGAATTGCCAACAGCCTCGCGTACCGATCCCACACGGCGTACCGCCTCATCTGCCCATTCTGAGTACGATTGATGGAGATGGAAATCTTGCGGAAATGGCGAGAAACGGAGCGCAGTAAAGCCCTGCTCTGCCTTTTTCACGGCATCCGCCACTAAGTCATCTAGGGTTGTCCCACCCACGTGCATATAACAACGGACGCGGTGACGCGTCATACCTCCCATCAGGTCATAGATTGGTACACCAAGTCGCTTCCCTTTGATGTCCCATAGTGCGATATCAATGGCTGAAAGCGCACCTTGAATGACTGATCCCATAAAATGCGATGAGCGGTACAACCATTGATAATGGTGTTCGATGAGCGACGGATCTTTGCCGACCAGATACGGCGACATAACCTCTAACATCGTCTTCGTTGGGCGCTGCCAACCATGAACGCCGCCCTCCCCAATGCCAACTGTGCCATCTTCACAATGAATCTTTATTAAGAGCCAACGATCCCAGAGAATCGTCTCTACACGTTCAATCCTTGTTTTCTGCATTGTGTTATTTTTCCTTTACTAAATATCAAGAAAGCTCAAATACCTGCCCATCATAGGATAGATACACATTTTCGGGCAGATCAATCTCCTGTTCAGCGCACTGATCCGGAAAGTACCGATGGTCAAGTCGGTGCATGATATGCGTAAAATAGGTCTCTTGGGGCTGCAGTGCCTCGACAACCTCTAACGCTTCCCCGACCGAGAAATGGGTTGGATGGCGCGGATTAAAACTGAGCGCGTCAATAATTAGTAAATCAATGCCTTGCAGTAACGCTCTAGAAGAATCGGGCAGTCGCTTCACATCAGGCACGTAACCGAAGTTATCAATTCGATAGCCGAAGGTTTGTACCGCAGCATGTTCAACCGGAATTGGGATGAGCTCAAACCCATGCAACTGAAACGGTTCTTGCACAATGTTAGGTAGCAGGTGCCCCACGCCACCACCCTGAAAGGTTTCTTTACTGAACATATAATCAAAATTGCGCTGCAGGATGCGGATGGTCTCCTCCGGGCCGTAGATGGGCATATCCATCTGTTGTTTACGACACGGCATGACAATGTCATTTGTCCCGCTCACATGATCTGCGTGGCAATGGGTAAAAACAACAGCGTCAATCCAATCAATTTTGTTGCGGTCAATCTGATCTATGAAATTGGGACCGAGATCGAATTGTAGGTGCTTATCATCCCTTTCAATATGAATTGATGGGCGCGTCCGATAATTTTTGGACCCAAACTTTCGGGCATCTTCGCAAGTTTCACACTCGCACTTATATTCGGGAACCCCTGTCGAAGTGCCTGAACCGAGAACAGTAATTTTCATACACCCTCCCCATGTCCTGTTGAGAATAGCTGCCAAAATCCCCCCGGATCATGGCGCAATTTATGATATATCAGGCAGGGGAATAATGCAACACCAAAATCCGAACTTGCTAATCCATCCAATCTATGATAGAATTTTTTGAATCATCAAAATTTCTTGATAACCTTTGGTGTGAATTAATGAAGGTATTGTTTCCACATCCTTCAAGTCGCTTTGGATCCCGATTTATCGGGAAGTTCATTGGTTCATTGCCCTATGACAAGAAAACGGGAGAGCAAGACGATTGAGTTTCCTGTTTTCCGGTCCTCACGTTTTACGCATCACGTTTCACGTTATCAACAGTCGCAAACTAGCACCATGAGTTGATAATTGAAAGGCAATTGATATCCCACAAGAGATCAAACCAATGCAGCGCATTCTGTTAGACACCGATACCGGCGTAGACGACGCCTTGGCAATCATCCTCGCGCTCAACTCGCCGGAGTTGAAGGTAGAAGCGATCACCTCCGTCAGCGGTAACGTCCATGTCGATCTCTGCACACGCAATTTGCTGATGACGCTTGAAGCGATGGACCTGAGTGAATATCCAATCTGTGCCAAGGGAGAATCGCAGCCGCTGATTAAACCGCTTGTGACAGCAGCACATGTTCACGGCTTGGACGGTCTCGGAGATGTGACACAACTGTTAGGGGGCGATCGCTCACGTCTCTACCCAGATCCCCAACCGCGGCTAGCAGCGATATCCGCCGTTGATCTCATCATTGACCTCGCCGGGCAGTACCCGGATGAACTCGTTCTCGTTCCAGTTGGACCGCTGACAAACATTGCCAAAGCAATAATAAAACATCCAGCGCGGATGCGGAGGATTCGAAAGATTGTGTTGATGGGGGGTGCCTTTGAAACTTACGGAAACGTCACGACGACCGCCGAATTCAACATCTTCGCTGATCCACATGCAGCGCAACTTGTTTTCGATTTTGGTGTGCCAGTGACAGTAGTACCGCTCGACGTAACACACCAAGTGATTCTGACAGGAAAACGCCTGGACGCCGAAATCGGTGAACGAAACGATAGATTATCGCAGTTTCTCCGAGATGTCACGCGAGCCACTATGGAATATCATCAATCCAACGAACGATTTTATGGAACCTATATTCATGACGCGCTCCCCATTGGCTTGCTCACGCATCCCGAAATTTTTGAAACTGTGGAGGCTTTCGTGCAGGTAGAAACTTCAAGCGATCTGACGCAGGGAATGACCATTGCTGATCTGCGTCCAGAAAGACCACGCCCAGAACCGAACGCCCGCGTCTGCGTAGGAGTAAACGCCGAAGCCTTCCTTCAGCTCTTCTTTGACCGCATACTATAGTGAATTAAAAAAATTAAGTAGATATTTACTAATAACTCCGACCTTCGCGCAGTTCCTAAAGTCCACCTGATAAGGGGGATTTAGGGGGTTGGCTGTCCATTGGGAGTGTCCACGTAATTCTAAAATCCATCATAAATAGAACTTACACACTTCAGTCGGGAATCGGAATTCTCTTCTACTGCTTAGGTTCTAATAAAAACGAGATGTAATTACTTGTAATTGTTTGTAATACAACTGACGACATCCAACTCTGAAATAGAAACAATTGATCCATTTTCGTGTGTAAAATGTGTACTTTTCATTTTCGCGTGGACAACATAACTTTTTAATCTCACTCATGTTAATAAGTCACACAAAGAAAACCGTAGGGGCGGGGTTCCCCCGCCCGACTGTACCAATGAACTAATGAACCAATAAACAATTGGTTTTCACATTTCACGCATTATCTTTCACGAATCACGTTTCTCGCTAAGGTAGTTACACTATGGAATGGGTACTAAATCTTTTTTCTGAATACCTTGAAAACGACTTCAAGAAGCGCCTCGGTGTTCCTAAGCCAACGGTTGATCAGCTATGGGATGTGTTCAAGGTGCTTTTTCCCACAACGACCGCGCGTCTATTGGTACAAGAGCCGGTGGGCAACACGGTGAGATTTAAGCTGCTTGCCTTCTACCACGCCGACGAGATGGGACCGTTAATTGACGACCCGATGGGTTACATCAAGAACAATTTTGGTGGAGGAAAGTTCAAAATCAACTTCTATCAAGGGATGCAGTTCATCGCAACAATAAACTTCAAGCCGGAAGGTCCTGAAATCTGGCGTGATTTGCCGGAGTTGGATGAATCAAAAATACAATGAAGTCCCAGCCAAAATTTACAGAATGCCCAAGTTGTCATAGCAAAAACGTGCAAGCAGTCGGTAAAGATGGATGGTTTTGCCTCGACTGCGATTGGGATGATCTACCCTTCGTTACTGGAGAGATGGATGCACTGATCTCCACGCTGCGGCACGGTGATGCGGAGGCGCGGCGGGAGGCAGCGCAGGCGTTAATCAATATCGGTGATTTTGAACGCCATATCGCAACGAGTGACGACTTAACTCCTCTGCTCGAAGCTCTCGACGACGCAGATGACGATGTTCGCTACTTTGCAACCGTTGCGCTAGGGCAGCTTGGAGATAGGCGTGCCCTTCCGAAACTGAAACAGGTTGCACGAAAGGATTCCGCGACTCTAGCGCGAGAGGGAGCAAAGACCGCAATCGAACGACTTGAAATGGTGAGCAGATCATGATTACCATCTCCGACCTACCGACGGTGAACGCTACACTGAATACAATCAGTACTGTTCTACTGACTGTTGGCTTCTTGATGATCCGGCGACGAAAAATTGTTGCCCACAGAAATTGTATGATTGCAGCGTTTGTAGTATCGGGGCTCTTCCTGACCTCTTATCTCATCTATCACTACCACGCTGGATCAACTCCCTTTGAAGGGAGCGGGTGGGTTCGTTCCGTCTACTTCGCTGTTCTTATCCCTCATATTATCCTCGCCGCTTCGATCCTCCCGCTCGCCTTGATAACACTTTATCTCGCTTTGCGGAAACGATTTATCAAACACCGGCGCATTGCCCGTTGGACACTTCCGATATGGCTGTATGTGTCCATAACCGGAATCATCGTCTATTGGATGCTCTACCATCTTTGAGGATAACGCAATTCATATTGAAATTGGGGAAGACCGTGTAGTATACTGTGAATTGAATCTGCAGGAAAAATTAAAGGTAACAACGAGGAAAATAAATCTATGCGTTCTCAAAATTCTGCTAGTCCCCAACATCGTCAGGACTCAGAGAAATCTAAGAGGCCTGTTCAACTCATCGATGCTCCAGAAATTCGTGAAATCGGTGCGCCGATTAATGGCGAACCCCAATACAGTACACGCCGCCTATTTTTGCAGCTTCAGGTATTCACAGGCTGCTCGCAACCACACAAACTAATCAATTCACTAAAAACAAGTGATTTGGAGGTTGTTCTCTATCACGATCTAAATGACCCGAAAGGTATCGGTTTGCTTTTTATGACGGAGGATGCGGAGGCGCTTGTGGCTGAGACGAGACGAATTCTCACAAGTGAGCCATTCAACCTTCTTCAACCAAAGCCTGAGTTCACCATGGTCGGCAGAACCTATGCTTCTGGGCGGGAGCCGGACTTGGAAGATTGGCTGCTCGTTAAACCGCGCCGTAATACACTTAATCCTGAACTATCGTGGGCAATCTGGTATCCGCTCCGTCGAAAACCGGAATTCTATCGACTTCCTAAACAGGAGCAAGGAAAAATCCTGATGGAACATGCGATGATTGGTAGAAACTACGTGGAGGCAGGATACGCGCATGACATTCGACTGGCGTGTTTCGGGTTGGATGCACGCGATAACGATTTCGTGATCGGATTGATGGGAACGACACTTCACCCGTTGTCACACCTTGTGGGTGAGATGAGAAAATCGCAACAGACCGCCGAATATCTCGAATCGCTTGGTCCATTTTTTGTCGGCAAAGTCTGCTGGCAGAGTCCATGTGATATCGTCTGAGGGGAAAGATGAAAAATATCGCTGTAATCGTTACCAAAGAATTATATACCTATTTTGTCTCACCCATCGCCTACTTCGTGTTCTTTATTTTTATAGCGGTTTCCGGGTTCCTATTCTATGTAATTCTGGGGAGTTTTGCCGCGTATCAGTACTCGACGACCGATGTGATACAGACCCTGTTTAACAACATCAGCGTCACCCTCCTCTTTTTCACCCCGGCTTTGACGATGAAACTTTTCGCGGAAGAAAAGAAAACAGGTACAATTGAACTGCTGATGACCTCCCCGCTCAAAGATACTGAGGTTGTCCTTGGGAAATTCTTCGCGAGTTGGATCATGTTATTCGTGATGCTACTGTTAACCCTGATTTTTCCGCTAATAACAACTCGATTCGGTAATCTAGACGTTGGACCAATTATCAGCGGATATTTGGGGTTGCTACTGCTCGGTTCGACTTTCCTCTCGCTTGGCGTGATGATATCTTCGATGACAAAAAATCAGATCGTTGCCGCCTTGACTAGCTTCGGTCTGCTACTCTCTCTCTGGATTATCGGTTTCTTGTCGAGTCGTGGAGGAAGGATTGGTGATTTCTTGGGGTATCTGTCACTCACCGAACACTTCAGCGATTTTTCACGGGGAACTGTCTCCCTCAAGCATGCAGTCTACTATCTGAGTTTCACGATCGTCTGTCTCTTCTTTACAGTTAAATCATTTGAATCATCAAAGTGGAGGTAATTTCGATGCACGGAACACCGCGTTCAGAAGATGCAAAATCACAATCAGGCGATAAGTGGGCAACGCTGCTCGGTTTTCTTACGCTCATCCTTCTATTTGCAACACTGTCGAGTCTGCTGCTGCGCCAACGTCTTGCTGTATGGATCTTCCTTGTTCTTGGTCTCGTGTCTCTGACCGCTTTTTTCATTCTGAAACGCCAAGCTGTGTCTCGTCTCTTTGTGAGTCGTCAAGTTCGCTACGGCACAAATGTTGGTGTCGCCGCTTTGTTGGTGACCGGGATTGCCATCATTGCCAACGTTATCGTCGTGCAAAGGTTCGATACATCCGCAGACTGGACAAGCGATAAGATATACACCCTCTCAGATCAGACGAAGAAAATCTTACATGGACTAGATCGAGAGGTTCAGGTGATTGCCTTCTTCAGTCTCAATCCTACCAATGATCAATTGGCACGCGATCGTCAACGCGCGGAGGCTTTACTAGAAATGTATCAACGCGAGACTGACAAACTCTCGGTCGAGTTCGTAGATCCTTATTCAGGGGCGATGAAGAGCCAAGAATATGAGATTCAGTTTGATGGGACAACCGTGTTCGAGAGCGGTGGGGTGCGGGAACGTATCACAACTGTCGATGAGCAGAAGTTTACCAGCGCGATTCTGAAAGTGGTCCGTGATGAGTTGGTAAAAATCTATTTCTTGACAGGTCACGAAGAACAGGCGATTGACGATTTTGATCAGAACCGAGGCTACAGCCAGACCAAAGAGGAGTTGGAAAAACAGAATTACAGGATTGAGACATTATCTCTGGCAACGCAGCCAGAAGTCCCCGCCGATTGTGCCGCACTTATTATCCCCGGTCCCAAAGCACCACTGATGGCACACGAAGTCAACGCGATTTCCAAATACTTGGACAAAAACGGTAAGTTGTTCCTAATGCTTGATCCCGCAGTGAACTCAGCGAAAGACCCAAATCAAGGGTTGGTTGACTTGATGGACAGATGGGGGGTTATGATTGGTAATGATCTTGTTTTGGATCGTATCCGTCCTGCTTTCTTCCTATTTGGTGGTAGTCAGCCAGAAGCGCCAACACTTAGTGACTTCGAGTTTCATCAGATTACACAAGATGTGTTGCGGCAGGTCACGTTCCAACTCGTTCGATCTGTTACTCCAAAGACAAATCCAAGAAGCGACCTCAATGTTAAATCGCTTGTAAAAACCACCGATGAAGTTGGCGGAAGTTGGGGCGAGACAAAACGGAAGGCTGATGGCACCTTTGAAATGGATCTTTCATATACAGAGGGAGAGGATATGCCGCCTCCGGTATCTCTCGCCGTTGCTATTCAGCGCGAGGATAGTGCAACGACCACGGGTAACAACTCCACCACTGATACACCGAAAACAAGCGGAACGCGAATCGTTGTGGTCGGAGATTCCGACTTTGCAACCAATCTCTTCTTCCATGGCACCGGTGGCGGTAATTTCTTTCTAAACACGGTAAATTGGTTGACGCTGGAGGAGGATCTCATTGCTATCCGCCCGGTAGATCCAACTGAACGAAGCCTTCGCATGATGACACCGAGCGAAGTCGCATTCGTGCAGATGACGGCAATCTTTCTAATCCCCCTAATCATCTTTCTGATTGGCGTAGGGGTCTGGTGGCGACGACGATAGGCACAGACTCTCACCATGGCACATCATTTGTCTTGTGCCATACATTCCTGATAGTGCTGCGGATAGATCTGAATGCCCGCCTTAATCAGAGAAGTGAGCGCCATAATCTTCGAGAGTGAGCCTGTGGGCACAATCTGGCGTTTCGTGATTGCGCCCATAACGTTAACTTCTCCCATCCAAAAGTGATGCGCAACATCTCCGGTCATGGCAAGCTCAACGTCCGGTTTTTCATTGCACTCACCACAGTGGATGACACCCTCACCGTCATGTGCAACAAGCGTAATGGAAGCCTCCGGTTCTGTGTAAGCAAACCTTACCGTTAATTTCAGCGATGCCAGTTCTCGCTGCACTTGCCCCTGAGATTTCAGCCGCTCAAACAACCCACCGATGCAGACATAGAGTTCCTCCGAAGTTTCAAAAACCGGCATAACTGAAAACCCTTCTTCCTACCTTCACATTTCACGCATCAACTCCAAAGCCTATCGTGCGACCGCTCCTTATCCCACTCGGTTGTCGGCGCAAAGTACTCTGGCTCGTCCAGGTGGAGATTCCGCTTTATGGCGTCCGGATTGAGTTCAATACCGAGTCCCGGTGTGTCTGGCACTTCCATAAATCCATCTTGGATAATTGGATTAGGAAGCCCGGTTACCAACTCGTTCCACTCCGGATCATCGACGGAATGATTTTCCAAAACAAGGAAGTTCTCTGTCGCTGCGGCGCAATGAATGCTTGCCATCGCACATACCGGTGTCCCCGCCATGTGTAATGCCATGGCGATACCGTGTTCTTGAGCGAGATCGCCAATCTTCTTGGTCTCCAAAATTCCGCCCGATGTCGCTATATCCGGATGACAAATGGAAATAGCTTTCGCCTCAAATAAGGTCTTAAACTCTTCCTTGCAGTAGATGTCCTCACCTGTACAGATTGGCGTCGCACACGCATTCGAAAGTCGAACGTACTGATCGGTGAATTGCCACGGCACCATATCCTCTAGCCACGCAAGGTTGTACCTCTCCAAAGCCCTACCGAGACGGATACAATCCTCGATTCCAATATGACCAAAGTGGTCGGTCGCAAGCGGAATCTCGTAGCCGATAATTTCTCGCACAGTTTCGACATACTCACATAAAAGCGCAATCCCTTTGTCTGTCAGACGGATGCCGGTGAACGGATGCATCAAGTTACCTGTATCAAGATGTCCTGACGGTGCGCAGAGGGTACCCGGAATATCTCTAACGAGTCCAATACCAACGTCCATCTTCAAGAAAGTAAACCCGCGATCCATCCGTTCCTTGAGTTTGTTTCCCATCTCCTCTGGATCTTTTAGCGACGGTGTGTCGGCATAGCAGCGAATCTTATCACGGAATTTTCCGCCCGCGAGTTGGTAGCAGGGAACACCGTAAGCCTTACCGGCGAGATCCATCAATGCCATCTCAATTCCGCATACACCACCGCCTTGACGTGCATGGTGCCCAAACTGCTTAATCTGGCGAAAGATCTTATCGACGTTGCAGGGGTTTTCCCCCAATATCCGGCTTTTGAGCAATAGTGCATATGTTTTGCTCGCTCCATCACGCACTTCGCCGAGTCCATAGATCCCCTGATTTGTGTCTAGCTTGAGAATCGGACCGCCGGTCCTTGTCTGAGTGAGGCGCATATCAGTAATTTTTAGTTCAGATGGACGAGAATTTGTGTTCACATTTGATGAAATTTCTGTAGATGTCATTAAATCTCCTTAAAATGGCTGTGATAAGTACCAAGTTGTAGTGGTAGGCATATTTGCTTTGAATCCCGATTTATCGGGGCTCGGTCTGCTGTAACCTGCACACACCCGTCGGTCAGGCATCTTACCCAACAAGTTTATCTGTGGAAACCGGTTTCCTAACCTGTCACTGCACATAGTCCCGTAGGTCGAGCATCTTGTCCGACTTCTCACTCGGCTCAACATCGGCAGGACGCCCGTAGGTCGAAATTCAGATCTCGACACTCAAATGTCAACACACTCTAGCAACTTAGATTGTAATGATATAGATCTGCTTAACGAAAAATGCTACAGTTCTACATTAATCCGTTTAACGGTTTCTTCAATGAGCGTCCGTTCCTCAGGGTTGAATATTTCAGCCAGCCACTCAGCCGTGAGGACATAGAGCCTTAATCCCGCCCGGACTTGGTCCGGCAGCGAAATATCACCAGCCATAGCAAATGACTTACGACTGAGCCTCACCCATTCTGATCTCTCACCTAGAGCGGCAGTCACCGCTAGATACGATGAATTATCTCCTGAGATGAGAATCCCTTTTTGAACACGCAGAACATCCGTTAATCCCCAAGACAGGCCGTGCCGCGCGTTAATCAATCTGCCATCATCGCATCGTCTCAACCCTTCAAGTCCTTTGTGAACCTCTTCGATCCAGCCAACCATCTGCGAACTGGCGTAAGCATTCGCTTTTTGCTGCATCGCTTCATCCCAAACAAACTGATGTGCACGATCTTGAATGGCACGAAAATAACCCCCTATATCGCGTAATGTCCGTGCGCTTCGGAGGCCGGCAATGCAAGTCGTCGCCTGTTCCGGCTTCGTGAACCAATCCTCAATTTGCGATGGAACGACATCACTGACTATCACTAAGGCACCATGAATGAAATGGGTTGTCGATTCAGCTTGCTGTGTGTCGTTCCTCCGATGAAAGCGAACGATATCCACATCGCTAAAGGTCCCAGCGTCGTTTCGGGCGAAACTGCCCATTAAAGCGATCGCCGCAACCCCCTGAGCGTCAAATTGAGCGGCAATGGCGCGAAAATCGGGTGTATTCATTTTGTGCCCCGAAGAGCTCGGCTCCTTTTTCGTAGATTCTTTAACCCAGAGCCTCAAGTGCAACATCCAACGTTGTCAAATGAACCGCTGTCCGTTGGTCAAGGTGCCAACTAGTTGGTGTCTCACAAATTATGACGTGATCTGCATTAAAATGAAAGAGGTAGGGAGCAAGCCCTGCAGCCCCCCAAGCGGGATCTACCTGAAAAACTCCATCGGCGATCGGCAGGTCACTTTCCCCCACCTCTCCATCAATCGGACCAATCTTTTCAATCTGCCGAGTTATTTCGGGACCAATCCATCGCTCATCGCGTTGGGCTTCGTAGAAGTATACACCCTTCGCCTCCCAATCTTCATGGAAGTCGATGCAGAAATCGAAACGCTGCCCTTCAATCGTTTTTTTGACGATGTCTACTTCAGCGATGCCGGTATCTTCAAATGAACGATTCAGATCTACGCCCCGTTTGTTTTCCCTCGTGTCGTGCACGTAACCGTAAGGATTGATACACGGTAGAATCAGGAACTTGAACTGTTGCAACAGATGAGTGTTATCCCGCCCCAAGAAACGCAACACCGATGCTGGTCCAGCGGGCTCGTCACCGTGAATACCTCCAGTAATCAAGATATTTTTGTGCACACCCAGACCGCTCCCCAACGAAACACAATGGATGGGGTAGCCGTCCACAACGCCTACGGTTTCTATCTGTGTGTGAGACGAGTTTAAGGATTCCAACCGCTCTGTGAAGCAGGTATAGTCTCGGTGGACCACCTTCCGTGCTCCCCCTTTAAAGCTCCTGAGTTTTTATCCACTCCGCAAAATCCGCGTTGATCTCGTCCGACCATGCCCCATCAATTTCACCGGGGGTATACTTCCCCTCCTGCAAGCGTTGGTGTCCAAATCGGTCACGCATGCGGATGGCCTCAGAACGTTCAACAACCTCTTGCGCCAAATGCGGTGGGACAAAAATGACACCTTCGCGCCTCCCAAGCACAATATCTCCCGGCAGGACTGTTGTTTCCAAAGTAACATCGGCGATGGCACTGGGGTCAACCCCGCGCACAAAGGTTGCAAAGTCCGGGAGGCTATAAATGCCGTCGAGGTCACGGATGCCACCGTCAATGACCATACCCGTTCTGCTGCGTGCAAAAATCGCATTGCCGAGATTATCGCCTGCGAAAGTACCGTTCTTTACCTTGCCAAACAGGTCAACAACAATCGTGTCATCTTCGAGGAGCGTATCAATCACCCACGAGTTTTGTCCACCGATACGTTTATCTGTCTTTCCCTGTTCTGCGACGACGTTTTGAAAGTCTGGACGTAGCGGAATAAACATGCACGTCACCGCCCTTCCGACCAAGACGCGATCCGGATGTAGGTTCATCCAATCCCCATCAAACTGAAAACGGTAGCCGTGCCCTTGGAGCACACCCCACGCCTCCTCAATCGTCACCTTTTTCATTCGTTCAACGATGTCGTCCGACACGCGAGGTCTCCCATCGGGAAACCGCTCGCCTTCCCACTCTCTCGTAATTTCGAGTATATTCTCTTTATTGACAAGTTGCACAGTTGTTAATTATCCTTCCTTCGACTTCGAGGTATGTATGTAGGGAGCGCAGATCTGCGTTCCCTAACTTTGCTGAACCAATATTGATGAACCTATTTCCTACCTACGCCAACCCCGCTTGTGCCCACACTGTATCCAACGATTCAGCAGCGGTTTTTGCAGCCTCCTGTGGATCCATCGCGCTAATCTTCGCGCTAAAAGGCTCAACCGTCACCGGACCATCGCATCAATTCAGCAAGCGGAATCACACCCGTCTCAGCCGGGATGCAGCGCACACTGTCAATCTGATCGTCCGGATCAATTCCTGCAGGGGCATCATTGATATGAACGTATACCACATCTGCTTTGGAGAGTTTTCTAACATCATCGAGTGTGGAACGGCAGGTATACCAATGCCACATATCGAATAGCAATCCAACGTTGCCCGTGCCAATCCCAGCGGCGAGCCCAAGCACAGCGTCCATCGTATAGGTGAACAGATGCTTCGCTGGTTTACGGCTCGTTGCCGGACCGATAAACTCAAGACCGAGCGAATGCCCATAATCTTTCAGGACCTCCGCAACGGGGCGCAGCCGTTTGATGTGAAAGTCCCAGTTCTCTTGGAATGAAAGATCATTTGAGCTCGGTGAAACAACGGTTGTCGTGCGATGGCAGCCGAGTTCTGCAGCAAGCTTCGCTAGGTCAGGGAGCTGCGATAGGCTTTCGTCGAACTCCGCATCGCTTCCACGATAGTTGACCGACAACCCCCAGCCGCCCATCTTCAAGCCTGCCTCCGCCCAGAGGTTTCTGACGTGATTGACAGAGTGCTCGCTTGCTAGCGTATTCGCTTCGCTGATATTCAAGTCTAGCCCCTCAAAACCCGCCGACTTTGCCAATGCTAGCCCTTGTTCGATATTCGCCTGAATGCCAATGGCACCCGGGCTCAGATTTTTGAACATATTATGCCTCCACGCACAGTTTGGTATATACACGCATCTCACTAAAAAGCAGTCGTTTCAATACCTGTAATTAAAATCTCTTATAGATCGTGTACAGAATGACAATCTGGCTCATCAAGTACTGCAAAAGGTAGCTGTTTGTCCTGCAGTAATTCGATTTGATGCCCCGAAACGATATAAACGTGATCTTTAGAAATTCGCGTTGTTCCACCTTCCTGAATCAATAATCGCCACGCTTTTCCCCAATCTGCTTCGGGAAGTTTTATGATTGGCATTTTGGTAACCTCCATTCCGCTGTCGTTTCTACTTATCCACCCGATACTTCTCCAAGGCATCTAGATCCAATTCACAGCCCAACCCGGGCGATTGCGGCACAGGTGTATACCCCTTTTCAAAGGTGAACCCTTCCGTAATCAAATCATCACTACGGGTCCAACTGCCGACTTGGCGCGACAGCAGCAGCGTGAAGGTAAGACCGCTCCATAATACCAAGGTCGTTTCCTGATCCGTGCCATACAGGGATGCCCGCCGCCTGTGCAATCGCAGCCGCCTTGACAAAGTTGACCATCGAACCACCCAAGTTGAGATAGTCCACCGCGTCAGCGCGAATCGCTTTAATCACGTCTGACGCACCACCGAGGTGAAGTGCCAACGGAAATGGTAACTCGCCGCGCATGTAGCGATATTGGGCTAGCACATCGTCCCGCAAGCCTTTTTTCGGGATGGGATCCTCAAACACTTCGACGTTCTCAAGTTCCTTTATCTGATCGGCAAGTTCAAGGGTTTGCTCAACGGTATAAAAGCGCTCGTTCGGATCGACCGTCATTTTGAATTCCGATCCACCAACCTCCCAGACCGCTCGTATCCGTTCCGCCATCGGTTCTTGGATTCGACATTTCGTTTTCAGTCCAGTGAACCCTCGCTCAATGGCAATTTTTGTGCTGCGCCCCGTATGCTCCGGCGTTTGGTGACCAATCCAAAAATCCGCTCGCACCTTGTCCCGACAAGCACCGCCCAACAGCGCGTGAACAGGAACATCCAGCCGCTTACCAACGAGGTCGAAGACTGCCATTTCAAACGCCTCGTATCCGGTGGGATAGGGACCCATGTCGATTTCCCAATCTTCTGGCGATTCGGGATTTGGCTTGAGCGGATCTGTGCGAAAGACGTTCTGCAAACACATCTTCATCACGTCCCTGCCCTTCAACTGTTCAGCCGCTTGAGCCACCACTTCTGTTGATTGACCTCTCCCTGTTTCACCAATTCCGGTGATGCCTTCATCGGTATGCATCCGAATAATCTGCTTGGGCACCCTCGCCCAATCGGGATAACCGCCGTATTCCTCGCTATGCACCGATTCGGGGAATACTGGAACAACAACCGTCCAAACATCGATCTGTGTAATTTTCATCAAAGTCCCCTTTCTACCAATTCTGCCTTCCGACGTAAAGCCCTCGATCCACCAACGGCAGCGATACCTTTGCGCCGCCATGCCGTTGCGATTCAACGAAGCCGAGAATCATCTCCTGACTGCGGCAAGCGATTCGAATATTGCCCGCCGTTTCGCGTCCTTCCTCAATTGCGACAACGATATCGTCAATCGCTCCGACAGTTCCGCTCAGGCGCGGGGGTTCAGGGAACGGCACCTCCTCGAGGATGTTCCATTCATCCTGAATCATGCGCCATTGACACGCCACACTGTCGTTGAAGGTGCGGAGCTTGCCCTTTGAACCACTCACCTCAAACTCAAACCCGCTACTCGCTAACAGATAGCCGCGAACGCCGTTCTTGAACGTTACATATCCCATCGGAATCCCCGGATCAATAAATCCACGTTCACATCGCCCTGCACATACTCGATATCAGAATCGCTCGCCAAATAGAGCAGCATGTCAGAGGTATGGGTGTGGCCCCACTGCGCTGCACCAACGCCGACATGACCAATCACCGCTTGAATCTCACCTAACTCTCCCTGATCTATCAGTTCTCGCATCTTCTGAAAGAGCGGCATATAGCGACGTTGCGTACCATAATTGAATTTGACACTGTGCTTTTCACACGCTGCTAACATTGCGTCCGCCTCTTCCATTGAGCAGCAGAGGGGCTTTTCACAGTAGATGCCTTTGACCCCATTTTCCGCCGCGAAAACCGTGATTTCAGCGTGTGTCGCCGGACGGGTGGCGATACTCACAATATCCGGCTTTTCCTTCCGA
>JAGWBT010000071.1:27986-36018 GCA_021295755.1 Candidatus Poribacteria bacterium | reverse complement strand
CGGTCAGCGGCAAGAATAACCACCGTTGAGACGAGTTGGTCGATTGGCACTCCATCCTTCAGGGCTGCTGCGACACCGTCGAATGACTTCTGAATATCCACGCTCGTTAATGCGCTTACAAAGGAATCTTCGTCGTAGTCTGTTGGTGTATTATCTCCCGCATCCAGTTCGTTGAGTTTGTCTCTCATGATGCCGATGGCGTCACGACGAAACCGCTGCGGCTCGCCACGCCGGCGACCGACTAGCTTCGCACCAAGATTGAAGACCAGTTCAAAGGCTTTCTCCTCGGAAAGGTAACCGAGTGAAATTAGGTTATCCGGGAAGCCGATAAAGTGTGGCTCAACGGTACATTCAAGGAGGAGGGATAGGATTTTATCCGCATCGCCGAGTGTGTAAGCGGTGAATAGACATCGCTCGATACGCCCGGAGTGCCCGTCGCGTGAAAAACTACGGATCCATGGCTCGATATTCTCCCAAGCCACCGGCTCCGGCAGCGGGACGACCTCAAGACGTTCCGCTGCGCCCCCAGAAGCGGCACACGCGGCGGTCGTCATGGCAATAAGCCGGTCGGCGTCTTTGTAGCGTCGTCCGACCGAAAGACCGTTCATCAACCTAGCGACATCCCAACCTGCTTCCGAGCCGTGTGAACTAGCGATGTGCCGCCCAAGGTGCCGTAGGATCAACTCGACAATCTCGCCCTCCGGTACGCCCCCTTTGAGAAGTAGGGCGATCGCCTTTGACATTGTCCAACGGTCTCCACTCAGAAGTCCTTCCCACAGTAGGCTGAGATGTTCAGCCTTTCGTTTGTAGGTTAAATCGCCGAGTTGTACCCAGATCTCACCGTCCCGTACTTCGGCGGGAAAGGTTTGTAGATCATCGCACTCGACGTTGAAACAGCCGCCCCCTTCAAGGTCGAAGCTTCGCTCGTGCCAATCGCACGTAAGGATGTTGTGTCGAATGCGTCCGCGTGTCAGCGGATAGCCCATATGGGGGCATTGGTTGTCGGTTGCGTAGATCTTGTCGTCCACATTGAACAGTGCAATGCTCCGTCCTTCACCTATCCGCACTGCCTTTGCTTCCCCGGTGGGCACCTCGCTCAAATCGGCCAGTTTTGTCCATTGTGTTTCTTGGGTTGCCATGCGTTATATTCCCTTTCTATACTTCATAACCATTATAGAGGACAATAAGTCGATACTGATTTCTCCGTGTTGTCCGAAATAGAAGGTACAACTCAGAAAAAGTCCACAACGACCTATTGCCGTCATAAATTAACTTGTCAAAAATGAGATGATGGAGGTTAATTATATCATAACATACGTTAAGTATCAAGGGCATGTTTCAGAAAAAATTAACTTGTCCACATTTTTTTTGTGTTCGGTGTTGACATGACTGCTAGATGAGACGCTTTGCCATATAGAGAGACTGTGCTAGAACGCGGAAAGTGGTGATGCGTCAAAGCTGAAATCGTGGAGCGCTGGGGTGCATGACACACAGAAACCGATTGACAATACGGCACAAATTCGCTATTATAATTGTCAGAGGACTAAACTCGGAATTTCTTAAAGTAAATAAGATAACAATTAAGATATTCTATTATCTCTCTAAGGAGCACTGAATGATTAAACCACACGGTTCTGATACTTTGAATCCGCTTTACGTTGCCGACGATGCCGAGCGTGCAGCGTTGACTAAAGAAGCTGAGAACTTACCCGCTATCCTAATTTCTTCGGGGGCTGCTGCATCGGCGGTGATGCTCGGTTCAGGTTACTTTAATCCCCTCACCGGCTATATGAATATCGCTGAAGCTAGAAGTGTTGCTCAAGACATGACGTTGCCGAACGGTCAATTCTGGCCCGTTCCGGTGATGAATATCGTTAAATCGGAGCAGGTAACTGATGCGGTCAAAAACGCTGAACGGATCGCCCTGCTTGATCCAAATGTAGACGGTCAACCGCCCATCGCTGTCATGGAGGTTTCAGAGATTGAAGAGATCTCCGATGATCTGAGAACATACCTGATCGAGCAGACCTTTCGGACGACGGATCCGGCACACCCCGGGGTAGAAGCCTTTACTGAGATGGGGGATCAGGTGATTTCTGGCGCTATCCAGGTTCTTAACTATTCGTATTTCAGATCTGATTTTCCTGAGACCTTCCGCACTGCCTCTGAGATCCGAGCGGACATTGAGAAGCGGGGTTGGGATACGGTTGTTGCGTTTCAGACACGGAATCCGATGCATCGCGCACATGAGGAGTTATGCAAAATTGCACAAGACGAAATTGGTGCTGACGGAATTCTGATTCACATGTTGCTTGGTAAATTGAAGCCGGGCGATATTCCTGCCGATGTCCGCGACGCTTCCATCCGCAAGATGGTCGAGTTGTATTTCCCTGAAAATACCGTTTCAATTACCGGTTACGGATTTGATATGCTCTACGCAGGACCGCGTGAGGCTGTGTTACACGCTGTGTTCAGACAGAATTGTGGCTGCACACACTTTATTGTTGGTCGAGATCACGCGGGGGTTGGAGATTACTATGGGCCATTTGATGCACAGACAGTTTTTGATGAGATCCCTGAAGGTGCACTCGAAATCGAAATCTTTCGGGGTGATCATACGGTTTGGTGCAACCAGTGTGATGGGATTGTGATGATGCGTGACTGCCCGCATGGACCGGAAGATTATCTATTCCTGTCGGGAACTAAGGTCAGGGATATGTTGGCAGCGGGTGAGATGTTGCCGCCGGAGTTTTCGCGTCCAGAAGTTGCAGAAATCCTGATGAAGTTTTACCAAGAGGAAGGATAATCCTGCCGCCCCCTTAGGCAATCGCTCTCAAAGCTTCTTGCTACCATTTCATATTCAGCGCAAATCGGGGCTGGTTGCTCACATTCTTACTTCCTGAATGGATGCACAGATGGTGCAGGAATAGCACATCGCCGCGCCGAAGGGTCATGCCAACCGGGTCGCCGAGATCGAGATCGGGCAGATCCCCATTCAGCCTGTTGCGGTATTCGTAACGGGCTGGATTTTTTCGCACTACGCGCGCTAGTTCATGATGCGATCCGGGCCAAACATACGTGCCGCCGCCGTGCGGGTCAATATCGTTCAGATAAATCAGCGCACCGACTCGGAAGACGGGCGGGAAGGTTTTGTGATAGTGTTCCTCAAGGGAGTGGTCTAGGTGCCCTCCCGACGTGATTGTTGGGGATTCCCACTCATCTGAGGTCGGATAGATGTTGATGGTGTAGGCGCAATCCCATCGGAAGAACTTGGAGACGTCTTCCTTTGCCTCTTGGGCTGCTACGAAGTCGGGGGCGCAATAGGTCTTCGGGTGTCGGTGTAGCTTGCTAAATGTGGATGGATCTTCCCTCGTCAACTGCGCTGCTGCGGCGAGGCATTGCGGGGTGAAGCAGTCCACGAGATCCGCGCTATTGTACAGACAGATTCCTCCTTGGACATCATCCCATGAGGAGGGCGGGTTATCGGGATCGATTCCCGCACAACGCCACATTGCAGCTTCCGCCTTTGCAGCGATGTCTCCAGGAATCAACCCGGAAACGAGCAGATAGCCGTCGCGGTGATATTGCTCAATTTGTGCTTCTGAAATGGGGGAACTGTTTTTACTTGGGTTTGGCATGTCGATTCCTCCGTAGAGTCTTCAGTCATTTCGATCAAACACTACCAAGCAAGATAACACATTATCAGAAGTTAGGCAATACATAAAGTGGGATTGCACAATTGATAACACCGTATCTTCTTATTCTTCTGAGTTTTGCTTGTCTGTTTATCGGGTGTTCGGGCGAGGAGTTGGTTATCTTTGGCGCGATGAGCTTGACAGATGCCCTCACAGAGATCAGCCAGCGTTTCGGCGCAGCCCAGAATGTCAAGGTGTATTGTAACTTTGCGGGCTCTTCAACTTTACAACGCCAAATCGAGAAAGGTGCACCGGCGGATGTATTCATCTCTGCCAGTCCCAAGCAGATCGATGCGTTACAGCAGAAGGGATTTCTTTATGAAGGATCGCGCCAAGCAATCTTGAATAACCGGTTGGTATTGATCGCACCACTCGACAGTTCGCTTTCCATGACTGATGTGGGTATGCTCTCCCAAGACTCGATTCGACGGATTGCTATCGGCGAACCGAATTCCGTCCCCGCCGGCATTTATGGGAGAGAGGCTTTGACGCACTTTGGAATCTGGGATGCTGTACACCCCAAATTGATACCGAGCACCGATGTTCGGTCCACTTTGGCGCACGTGGAATCCGGCGAGGTTGATGTCGGGGTTGTCTATGGAACGGACGCGGAAATCAGCAAGAAGGTCGAAATCATTTATGACTTTCCCGATTCAAGCCATACCCCAATTGTGTACCCCGCAGCGGTGCTCCGCAACACCGGCCGTAAAGCTCTCGCTCAAGCATTTTTGGCGTACCTACAGACCGCCGAAGTTGCAGCAATCTTTGAAAAATATGGTTTCTCTGTGGTGAAATAATGTTAACAGCAGCGGAAGTCAGTGCGCTGGTTCTATCTATCAAAGCTGCCTCGTTGAGTCTGCTTCTCATCCTGCCGCCGGGTCTCCTGATCGGCTGGCTACTCGCCAAATTCTCATTCCCCGGCAAATCGCTTCTCAATACTGTTGTTATGCTGCCGATGGTATTGCCACCGGTCGTCAGCGGATTTTTTCTTCTGATCCTCCTCAGCAAGCGCGGACCGATCGGGGGGCTGCTCTTCCGTCTTTTCGGGCTGGAAATCGTCTTTTCATGGCTGGCGGTGGTGTTGGCGATCTCTGTGCTTTCGTTTCCGTTGTTGGTGCGCGGTATTGTCACGGCGATGGAGGGTGTGAATCCACAGTTGGAGAAGGCTGCAAGGACGCTCGGTGCTTCGCCGTTGAAAGTGTTTTTTACTGTCACGTTACCTCTGTCGTATCGTGGGATTATCGGAGGAGCGATCATGGGCTTTTCTCGGAGTCTCGGTGAATTTGGTGCGACCATGATGGTGGCGGGAAACATTCCGGGAAAAACGCAGACGTTGCCTCTGGCAATCTATAATTTTGTGCAGATCGGTCAAGATCTGAGTGCGTACCGTCTGGTGCTTCTGTCCACTTTGATTGCTTTCGCTACGCTCTGGATAGCGGAACGGTTGTATCTCAAGAGATGAAGCAAGGAAGGGCAACCACAAGGGTTGCCCCTACAAAAATCAATCCAATATAGGGGCAGGTCTTGTGCCTGCCCAAAACGCAAACTGTTACCTGTTAGGCATTATGTCCCATGTTACAACTCAGTTTTCGCAAACGGCTTGGCGATTTTCAGCTTGAGATTGATCACACCATCACGGAAAAAGTGACGGCATTTCTCGGTCCGTCGGGCAGCGGTAAAAGCACGCTGCTCAACTGTATTAGCGGCATCCTACACCCCGACGAAGGGGAACTCCTGTTTGCCGGTCAAACGTTGTATTCCTCCCAACAGAAAAGATGTCTGCCACCGGAAAAACGTCATTTCGGATATGTCTTTCAGGAAGGGCATCTTTTTCCGCACCTGACGGTTGGACAAAACATCTCCTATGGTCGTCCTCGCCGACTCGATAGCCGAACACCGATTGACACAGATACAATTATCGACATCCTTGAAATCGGGGAGTTGCTGGATCGGTATCCGAGCCAACTGTCCGGCGGTCAACGGCAGCGGGTCGCGGTTGCTCGCGCTTTGGGGATGTCGCCACGTTTGCTGTTAATGGACGAGCCGCTTACCTCACTGGATGCTGGCTTGAAAAACCGCATCCTTCCTTACCTTTATCACATCAAGGGGGCGTTTGATATACCTCTCCTTTATGTGACTCACTCCATTTCAGAGGTGATGGCACTTGCAGATGAAGCGTTTTTGCTCTCCGAAGGGCGGATCACGGCGCGTGGCGAACCTCATCAACTACTTGCGTCTCCTTCGGCGTTGCCTGTTGCCCAGATGACGGGTGTGGAGAATATTCTCGCTCTGCCGGTGGTTGTTGCGTCGGAGGAGCGCGGCGTGACGGAATTGGCGTTGGGGGAACAGAGGCTGATGGTTTCATATACGGAGACGGAGCCCGGTGCAACGATGCCGATCGCTATCCGGGCGCGGGATATTATCGTTGCGATGGACCCGAATCTACGGATGAGCGCGCGGAATATCTTGCGCGGGACTATTCGGGGGATCGCTGTCCAAGCGGGGCGTGTGATGCTGTCGGTCGATATTGAGGGGCATCTGTTGTCGGTGGAGGTTACGAGCGATGCCCGTGAGCAGCTTGGGCTTGCAGAGGGAACGGTGTGTTATTTTATTATCAAGGCGAGTGCGGTTAATCTGCTTTGGGAGGGGTGAGGGGCTGTCGGGTTTTGTCAATTTAACTGGACAGTTTTGGTTGATTTTGGTTTGACGAAACTGATATAATTACTGCAAAAGGTCTATACTCTACTCATAGCATAATTGTCTATAAGGTGAAAAAATGGATTTTTCAGCATGGTCGCCATCACATCTAATCGTTGCAGGACTGGCATTTGCCACCATTATCGGTCAAACGATAGCAGTCCTTGCACGACTGAAAACGACAACCGAACGCCTCGAAAAGCAGAGCGAGATATTTGTCCACGCGATGGAACGGCTTGAAAATCGAATCGACAAGCGCATTGATGAAGTGCGATCCGAAGTGTCAGAGATTCGATCGGAACTCAGCAGACTCAACCAGAACCACATTGACCACCTCTCCCATCACCAACCTAGCAGGGAAGATTAAAATCAGTACCCTCAACAATTGCTAAGTTTCAACAACACATAAAAACAATAGGCTGACCCCAATAGGTTCAGCTATTTTTTTGCTTAATTTCGTTGCTTGGTATTGACAGTTATAAGCGGCGCGAAAATCAAAATCAGTATGATAATCCCATTTTACCTCCTGCCTAATCCCTTCAATCCTTAAAATGAAACCACCCCAAATAGGACAGTATATAGAAGGTTTGTACTGCCATCGGAAATTTGGGTCACCATCTCAACCAAGATTGTGATAGGATGCCAATCCAATTGAAAGGAACTATCCGATGGCAAAACGTAGAAGATTCACGCCCCAATTTAAGGCGGAAGTCGTCATTGAGGCACTGAGCGGTCAAAGTACCCAAGCCGAACTGTGTCGCAAACACCAGCTCAACGCAGACCAACTTTCAAAGTGGAAACAGCAACTGCTTGACAACGCCTCCACTCTCTTTGAATCGACCGACAAGCACTCCCAACACTATATCGAACATATTGCTCAACTGGAGCAGCTGGTCGGGCGATTGACGATAGCGTTAGACATCCAAAAAAAAGCCACGACTTGGCTCAATTGAGTCAGTCTCAAAAGCGGCAAATCGTTGAAGCATTGCAGACCGATTACTCGGTTCGACAAATTTGTGATGCACTTGGCTTGCATCGGAGCAGTCTCTATTATCAACCCAAAAGTGATTCCTTTGAACAAGAGTTACGAGATGAGAGAGAGAAATTGGCTGCCCGGTATCCCACATATGGCTATAGGCGCATCACGCAGATGTTGGTGCGTAAAGGATACGCTGTCGGTTATCGTCGAGTCGCCCGATTGATGAAAGAAGAAAATCTGTTAGTTACTGTCAAACGTGGCTGTCAAACCACAGCATCGGTTGATGGTTTGGGTCAATGGGTCAATCGGGTTGAGAACCTTGACATCTGCCGTCGCAATCAGGTGTGGGTCGGCGATATTACTATGTCCGACTCAAAGAGCAATTCGTCTATGCTTCGGTATTAATGGATGTGTTCACCCGCGTGGTCAGGGGGTGGCAACTGAGTCGGCAGTTGACACAACCTCTCACATTGAGACCGTTGCAACGCGCATTAAGCCAAAGTGTTCCAGAGATTCACCATAGTGACCAAGGGGTTCAGTATCTTTTGACCGCTTATATTTCCACGCTCATTAATCATGGGATTGAGATCTCCTTAGCCCATCGGGGGCGACCGTGGGAAAACGGTTATGCCGAAAGACTCATACGAACCCTCAAAGAGGA
>JAGWBT010000071.1:3451-27907 GCA_021295755.1 Candidatus Poribacteria bacterium | reverse complement strand
TTTGACACCGGTGGAATTTGAACAAAAATACTTGTCTTAACTTCGCTGATTTGTGGCCCAAATTAACGTTGGCACTTCACCGAAACAAAGCTGGACACCCTCAGACCATCGACCAAAGCTGGTCAGGGGAGGATCAGGAAATTTTTCTACTTCAGTTTCGCAGATACGTCATCATGATATGTGAAGCCATAGGAAGAATGATTTAGCGACAAGGTCTTGTAGGTTAGGTTTCCGAGTCCAACTAATGTGGATGTGAGGTCGGGCAAGTCCGAGAAGATCTCCGATGAATCGAGCGCAGGCCCGTGACCGGGGATGCCCGACCTACGGGGATGGTGTGCTTCGATACACATGTCGCCCCGCTGGGGCTTTGGGCTTATGGGTGCCCAACATTACTATATACATATCGCCCCGCTGGGGCTTTAGCAACTAGTAGGTCGAGATTCATATCTCGACATGAGAATGTCGATTTTGGAAAATCGACCTACAAGAGGGCAACCACAAAGGTTGCCCCTACAAATACCGAACAAATGTAGGGGCAGGTCTTGTGCCTGCCCAAAATACTTATCACTTCGCTGCTTTCTTCGCTTCCTTGAATTTCTCTTTGGCAAACGCTCTCCATTCCTTCAATTTCTGGTTACGGAAGTCTGGTTTCTGCCAACTCCCCTCAGAGAGTTCTAGTGCTTCCGCTTCTGTTATTGGCACCTGACCCAAGATCTGAATCGCGGCGGCGCGCTTCTCTGGGTCTTTACTTTTATTGATGGCTTTCCATGTGTTGGTTAGATCTTTGTGCGGTTCGATGACAAGCGCACCGATGAGATCCCCGACGATGTCCCAACGTATCCCACCTTTCACTGCGTCGTAGTCAATGGGCGTCAGATCCAACTCAAATGGGTTGGTAGCAACACAGCGGTCGCCAAGTTCGTCGTAAAGCGCGGGGATAACGCTGCTACGATTCAACCCGCCTTTCCACTTCGGTCCTTCTGGATCCGTATCGCGTAACACCCACAGTTTTTGCGCTTCATCCGAAAGCACAAAATCGAGAAATCTCTGAGCGACCGCCATATTGGGTGCCCCTTTAAGTATGGCGATAGAGTCAGGGCTGACGACGGCTGCGTCGGGCGGTACGACATAATGAATCTTGTCTGCGCCGATGACGGCAATCTGACCGTAGGCGTAGAAGTCAATTGCCATGCCGTAGATGACCTGCCCTGCGACGACATCTCTGGGAATCGCATTTGATCCTGCGGAAAACGCCCTGACATTCGCGCCGAGTTGCGTAATTAGCTCAAAGCCTGTCTCCCAACCGTAACCTTGCAGGATAAGTTCGTACATCATGTGTGCGCTCCCGCTTTCGCGGGGATCTGCTGCGCCGACGCGGTTGATGAGTTCTGGGTGTGTCAGATCGTTCCATGTGTGGATCTCCGGTAGATTGAAAAGCGCACGCAATTCCTCGTTATACATAATTCCAAAACTAGACAGCGCCGCACCGTACCACCGGTATTCGGGATCGTAGACGGGGATACCAAAAATCTCTTTCGGGATCCGGGCGAGTTGGGCTTCAGGCAGTTTGTAGGGAGCCAGCAAACCTTTAGCAGCGAGCTTAAGGTAGTTATCTGTCCCGCCACCGAAAAAGAGATCTATCCCAATACCGTCCGGCAGCCGCTTGAATTCGGATTCGATGAACCGGAAGTCCGAAGAGGATCCGCCCTGATCCAGCCAGTCAACGGTGACTTCGCGTCCTGTCTCCTTGGTATACCACGCCTTAAACGCGGTATCGAACTCTGTTTCGATACCTTCCCAGTGTGGGGATATAATGACGAGCTTATCTTGAGCGGAAGCGGTTTGCCCGAAGATTAGCGTGATGACAGTACAGAGGGTGATGAAGGTTGCAAAAGTTAATCTATTCTTTGGTCTTGACATAGTGAAATATCCTTTTTTTTGAGATTGTATGGGCGGATTTCACAGTTGATGTGAATTTGAATCCGCATTCAGCCTGTGAATCGGCGATAACAGTTAGATAGGCAGCCAGCGAACAACTGCTGACATCTTCCACATCATAATCAGAATTATTGCGAGCAAAAGAAGATACCATATAACGCGCTTCCATGAACCCCTGCGTCGAACGGGACGATCTTGAAGTTTCATTTTGGCAGTGTACCTCCTGTGAATTGTTGGTATAACCTAAGTTGCCATCTATCACCCCATTGAGGCTAAATGAACCAACGAACTTATTCTGAACTTCTTACGCATTACGTTTCACGTTTTACGATTCAGACAAATACCGAAACAACTAGCAACTTGAGTTAGTATAATTTTGTGCATAAAATGGGAACGGTCCTATCGACTCGCTTCTGCCATTGTGATCCACTCGGTTTCTGGCGTCGTTGGTGTTAGGCGATAAAGTAACTTCGCTTCAATTTTTTCCGTGTCATTGAGGGTATACACAAACTCTCGCGTTTCACCGGGTGATATGCGACTGGTTTCGGGCTTTTCCGACGCCTCAGAAATGAATGCTTGTTCATGGTGACTCACGGCTCCATTGGCGTCGGAGATGTTTACGTCGAGAATAATTGCGCGCAAGGCTTCGCCCGGCAGCAGATGTCCCGCTTTATTGGTGAGACGAACCGTTGCTTTGTCCTCCGCACGGACGATTTTCAGGTTTGCGGCGCTTTTGAGTTTACTAACACTACGGCTCCCCGCCCATGTATGCCGCCGAACCGTGACCGTCTCGTAGGTATGGACGCTGAGCGTCCGTTTGACGGCGGGCATGTGGCAGGAAGCACAGTTCAACCCCTTTTCCGCAGCGGGGCTATTCTTGAAACTAGCGACCTGATTATGTTCAGGGACGTTCGGTTGTCCGTGGCAGGTTGCGCACAGTTCCGTAGGCTCGGCGTGAGCCTCGGAAGTCACGTTTGCGTGGTACATCGGATTGGTGCTCTTGTGTGGTCCGTGCATTGCCCCATGTGCATCGATATGGCATACGATACAAGAGACACCGTATTTTCGATCTTCAGTTCGCAGCTTCGGCATTTTGCCGATACCGGTGATCAGGATCGGTTCGGGGGCGTGGCACGGATCACATTTCTTTTCCCGATCCTCAACCTGACTCGCGGCTTCTTGGTAGATTGGATCTTCCCACGCCTTCGCGTGCATTGACCGCTCCCACTCGCGCCAGATTGCTGGGTGACATCGCTTGCACATCTTTTTCTGTGTGAAATCTCGGTAGATGTCATCGTAACTCAGATAGCTAGGCTCGAAGAATGAGTCATCTTCCGTTTCGTCAGCAGTTTCCACCTGTGCACAGAACATTATAAGTGCGAGCAACAGACAGATCCGTGCTATTCGTACAGTTAAAGCCGATGTCATTTTAGTCCTTGTTCAAGCAAAAGATATGCCGCCTTCTCTCCGCTGTTGATACAATCTGGGATGCCGATTCCGTGATAGGCGTTTCCGGCGAGCGCAAATCCGGGCAGTTTTCTCGCTTGTGCCTCGATTTCTGCGACCAGATCCAGATGCCCCAGATGGTATTGCGCCATAGCGTTTGGATGTTTGTACACGAGCGAAAACTGAGGACTGCTCTTGACTCCCAGCAGTTCGTGTAGTTCTTTAAGCACTGATTCGACTATCTCCGACTCAGAACGGTTGAAATATGCTTCTCCTCTGCTTCCTGCACCACCTACATACGCGCGTAAGAGAGCATAGTCCGCTGGAGCGCGTTCAGTAAATTTCACGCTGCTGAATGTGCATCCGATAATCGAGCGTTCCTCAACCGCGGGCACAACAAAACCCGCTCCGTTGAGGGGGTGTTCAATATCCGTGCGACGGAAAGCGAGATTAACAATGGCGGAGGAGGCATAGGGGATTGAGACGAGGGGCTCTGACAGGTTCGGAGCGACTGCTTTTACCAAGTCCGCTGCACCGTGTGCGGGGAGGGCAACACACACGAGATCGCTCTCCATCCGTTCCCCGTTTGCAAGATGGATCTGCCATTTTGCCTGATCACCTTGGTAATCTAGATGGCTGACTTTGGTGCCGAGTTGTATGCAATCGTCGGGCAAACGCTCGGCAAGGGTATCGGTCAGGGTTTGCATCCCGTCTTTGAAGGAGAGGAACAGGCTGTAGCGGGCACCGCTTGTGCCGCTCGCCCCACCTTGGGATTCTTTCTTCCGTGCCACTAACGCTTTGATGATGCTGCCATGTTTCTTTTCCATTTCAAGGAATTGTGGCATCGTGGCTTTGAGGCTCAGGTCTTTTCCATCTGCGGTGTAGATGCCGCCTATCATCGGCTGTGCTATCCGTGTGAACGCCTCCTTTCCCAATCGCCGCGTGATGAAACCTTCCAGCGATTCGTCTTCATCGCTTCGACGCCGGGGGATGACCCAATCTAATCCCATCCGCAGTTTTCCACTCCAACTGAAGATTGGTGTCTTTACGAAGGGCACAAAGGAAGCGGGTGCCATTAGGTAGAAGCCATCAGGGACAGGATAAAGCTTCCCTTTTCGTAGGACGAAGCTGCGTCGCTCTTTCGGGTTTGTGCCGAGAAACTGATCGGCGATGCCCAACTCTTCTGCCAACGCTTTTGCCCATGGCTTGGTCGAGATGAAAACATCGGGACCGTGTTCGATGATGAAACCGTCCTGTTTGGACGTGTGGATTGCGCCCCCTACGCGGTTTCCTGCTTCAAGCAGTTTCACATCGATGGGAATACCGCGTTTGGCCGATTCAGTGACTAAGCGGTAGCATGTCGTCAGTCCGGCGATGCCACCTCCAATGACAATCGCTTGTTTTCGGTTTGAAGTATCTGTCATTTCCTACCATCCGATTGCGTACGATGTTGATCTCGGGTCAGCCCCGCCAGCACGGACACCGGTATCGGGATCGACGGTGATGGCACAGACGCAACTGACCGATCCCCACTCTTGGTTATCGTGGACGATATGCCCACGTTCTCTTAAAACCTCTCGTACCCGTGGATCAACACGTGCTTCAACGGTTACCTCGCCGGGCTGAATCCCGTGGGGCCAGAAGGAGTTAGGGAAACTATGTGTTATCGCGCGGGGTGCCTCAATGGCCTCCTGCGGTTCCATCCCGAATTCAACGATGTTAAGGAAGACCTGTAGCATCCCCTGAACCTGTGCATCGCCGCCGGGGCAGCCGAAAGGCATGAACGGTTTCCCTTCCTTGAGACTTAGTGCGGGGTTTGGCGTGAGCCGTGGGCGTTTCCATGGCTGCAGGCAACAGGGGTGGTCTGGGTCGAGCCATGTCTGTGTGCCACGCGACGAGATTGCAAAGCCCAAGCCGGGAACGACTGGTGTGCTACCAACGCCATCCGACGGTGTCGCTGAAAAGGCATTGCCCGCTTCATCTACCACGCAGATGTAACTGGTATCTGTCTCCCATTCTGACGTGTATTCTGGTTGGGGACGCTCTGGATCCATGGTTGGGAACGGACCATTTTCGCGACGGAGTTCGGGATGGAATCGCCACGGATTGCCGGGAGCCGGCATATCGGGTGCGGCGTGCTGTGGGTCAATAGCTGCGCGTCTCTCGGCGGCATATCTTCCATCCAGCAATCCCGCCATCGGCACCTGTACAAAATCGGGGTCGCCGAAGTATGCGTGGCGATCCGCGAAGGCGAGTTTAAGGGATTCAACGACGGTGTGGAGATAGTCTGCGGTGTTATGCCCAATCCCCTTTAGATCAAAGCCTTCGACAATTTTCAGCGCCATGTTCAGCGTTGGACCTTGACACCAAGGACCACAGGTGTACACATCATAGCCATTGTAGGTGATATGCTCCGGTGGTTCGACACGCACCGAAAATGCTGCCAGATCTTCGTAGGTCAGCAGACCGCCCTCCGCCCGATAGAAGTCGGCGATTTCGTGGGCGATTTCACCTTTATAGATTAGGTCGCGTGCCGCACGGAGGCCGGCCCGTCGATCTCCACTGGCTTTGCGCTCGGCTTCGATCATCCGCTTGAAGGTTTCTGCGAGGTCTTTTTGGACGAAGATCTCTCCAATTTGTGGCACATGCCCACCGGGATTGTACACTGCGGCGGTTGTGGGGCAATTTCTGATGCCGTCTCCGCTTACCAATCCATGGAACTGGTCATCCACGGGTCTTCCGTTTTCGACGAGGTCTAAGGCGGGTTGGATGACCTCCTCAAACCTCATTGTGCCGAATCGCGCAAGTGCTGTCAGCCATCCATCCGGGGCTGCGGGGGTGACTGTGCGCAGGATTCCAGCGGGTAGATCGCCGTCGTGATGTTCGTGGAAGTAGTCCATTGTCGCAGCTTTGGGCCACCGTCCAAGTCCGCTAATTGTTTCAACGGGTTTGCCTGACGCAGGACAGTAGATAATTGGTGCGACGCCACCAAACTGGGCGGATCCGGGCTGGAGAACGTTGATACAAATTCCGGTTGCGACACCGGCATCGGCGGCGTTGCCTCCGCTTTCGAGGATGCGGACCCCCGCCATTGTTGCGAGATAGTGAAGTGATGAGACAACATAACGTTTTCCTCGGAATGAGGGACGGTGACTGTTCGGCATGGGTGTTTCTCCTCTCTCAAGAGATCAGGGATTTTTTCGATAAGCGCATAAAACCAATGGTGCTTAGTTTGCAGCTGTTGATAACGTGAAACGTGATGCGTGAGACGTGAAAATCATTGGTTCATCAGTTCATTTAGCCCCAGCGAGGCGACATGTTTATGTGACTGATAATGTGAGACGTGAAAATCATTGGTTCATCAGTTCATTTAGCCCCAGCGGGGCGACATGTTTATAGCACACGGATAAACAAATCCCCTAAAGCCCCAGCGGGGCGACATGTGTATCCGAAGGGTGGAACATAAGAAGAATGACAGCCAACCGACTAATGAACCGATGAACTCCCCGATAAATCGGGATCCAAAGCGACTTGAACAATGTAAAAAAACTTTCTCACTAAACTAGCACCAAAGGTTATAAAATCAAACGCAAAGCCGCAAGGATTTGATGAATTTCTTAGGTAAAATTAGGCGTCTGGGACTTCCCAATCAAGTAGCACGCCCAATGCTTCATTCATTTGAGTGTAGAGCAGATCAAATGCGGCAGCAGCTTCGGTGTAGGGGAAGCGGTGCGTCGTCATTTTCTCCGTCTGGATAGTGCCTGAACCGAGCAGCTGCATCGCTCTTAGTGAGACACCAGCGGGAACGACTTGGCCATAATAGCCACCCAAAAGTCTCCGTCCCTGAATCTTGCTCGACATGAGCGGCAGCGGTTGGTGTTCATACAGACCAATCAGATGCAGCAGTCCACCGACCGCTAACATGTCCAAGCCCTGATCGAAGGCTTTCGGTCCCGCGGGTCCCCCGACCGCATACACTACTATGTGTGCACCGACCCCGTTGGTGAGTTTTTTTACCGCTCGGACGGGATCTTCGTCGGCAGCGTTGATTACCGCATCTGCCCCCAACTCTTCGGACAGTGCGCATCGGCTGTCAAGGGCGTCTACTGTGACGATACGCCCGCGTCGGTTGGCTTTTGCGACCTGCATCAGGAGGCTGCCTACCAACCCCTGGCCGATGATGACAACCGTATCGTAAGGCTGGATGTCCTCAATGTCTATCCAAGATACAGCGCCGGAGACGAGCGGATAGTAGGGTGCTTGGTCGAAGTTTACGGACGGTAACATGGGAACGACTTGGGCTTGGTCTTGGGGCGATCTCAGCTGGACGGGACGGACGGTGTATTGTGCATGCGGTGCTGAAGCGACGACCCGGTCGCCGACAGCGTAGTGGTCGACTCCTTCACCGATGGCGTCGACGATGCCTGCGAGCGAATATCCCATGCTTTCGGGGTTGACCGCATATTCACGAGTATAGCGCCCTCCCATCTCTGAGCCTCGGCTGATGAGACTCCGCACCGCTTTGACACGAACTTCGCCGGGACCGGGTTCAGGCATCGGTGCGTCTTCGATAATAACGTTAAATTTCCCTTCTGGCTTGGCGACTCGTTTCATTCAACCTTCCTTTCTGTTCCCTGTTAGCGTTTGGTCATTAGTCCATCTTCTTTGGTTTCCATTCACGCGCCAGACGTTGAGCTTCGGCAATTTGGGTGCCGGTCATTTTTTCAGTGATTTTATCACGCTCTGCGAGCGCTCCTTCAATACCTAGCGTGCCAGCTCGATGATACCACATATACGCTGTAACGTAATTTCGATCAAGCTCCATGCCAAATTCATACATACTGCCGAGGTAAAGTTGGGCTATGGTATTGCCGTGTTCGACAGCCTTCTGAAAACACTTGAGTGCTTTGCCATAGTCCTGAGCAACGCCCGCACCATTTACATACCTGAGGCCGAGGATAACTTGGTCTCCCGCAGGACCTTGTTCAATGGCTTTTTCATACCATTTGATTGCCTCTTCTCTGTCCTGAACAACGCCTTTGCCGGTTGCATACATAGCGCCGAGATTAAACTGGCCTATGACATGATCTTGTTGGGCAGCTTTTCGATACCATTTGATTGCTTCCCTGTAGTCCTGAAGGGTGCCCTCGCCTCTTGCATACATAAGACCCAGATTGAACTGGGC
This sequence comes from Candidatus Poribacteria bacterium, assembly GCA_021295755.1. Classification (NCBI taxonomy): domain Bacteria; phylum Candidatus Poribacteria; species Candidatus Poribacteria bacterium. Next base: position 19,338 of record JAGWBT010000071.1, on the reverse strand, counting down.
TGTAGTGTTTCCTTGTTCAGCAGCCTTTCGATACCACTTGAGTGCTTCTCCATAGTCCTGAAGCACACCCTCTCCATTGTCATACATCACGCCGAGTCGAAACTGAGCCTTAGAGTCGCCACTTTCAGCGAGTGGTCGCAATTCCTGTAGCGCCGTTTTGTAATCCTTTCGCATATAAGCTTCTACACCCGCCCAATAGTCTGCGTACGTTAACCCAACGGTGAGCAGGCACACTGTCAGAGCGAACAAGGTAACTTGCAGGGTTGGCTGGCACACTATTTGCTGCATAACCCAATAAGATTGGAGGGAACGTGAGCACCCTTTCGCAGCCTCAGTTCTCCACACATTTTCGGTCATTGTGAATCACCTTCCGTATTTGATAATAACACAGGTTGATACCGAATAATTGTGTTGGGCAAATTGCCGAAACCTGATACAATAAAAATATACCACGACGCATAAACTGAGTCAATCGAAATATCCAAATTATACGGGAGGTAATTTGATGAAGATTACTGATATTAAGACGTTTCCGGTGCGGGTGGGCGGCACCCAACTTGTGGTGAAAGTGGAGACCGATGTGGGCATTTATGGGGTGGGTGAGGCAGGCATACCGAGCCGCGCTTTGGCTGTGGTTGGTGCGGTTCAACATTATCGTGAATTTCTGCTCGGTCAAGACCCGATGCGTATCGGTGCATTGTGGCAGGAGATGTATCGGAGCCAGTATTTTGAGGGCGGACGTATCCTCACCGCTGCGATCGCTGCGATTGACATCGCGCTTCATGACATTGTCGGTAAAGCCTTGGGGGTTCCCGTCTATCAGTTGCTTGGTGGGAAACAGCGGGATTACGTCCCCTGCTTTGCGACGACGCACGCTCAATCGGCGGAACAGCTGATCGCGGATGCCAATTTGCTGATCGAGAATGGGTGGAATGTCATCCGGACATGGATAGCACGAGGAGCACAGGGACCCAATGGAAATATCTTCGCGGCGACGTGGCTGACACAGCTGCGGGAGGCTATTGGTCCTGAGCCTGTTCTCGGTGTTGACTATCACCACCGCCTCAGCGTTGCGGAAGCGGCTTCATTCTGTCATCGGATGCCTCCCGGAACGCTTGACTTTTTGGAAGAGCCAATCCGCGATGAGACGCCGGAGGCTTACGAATCGTTACGGACGATGGTGGATGTGCCCTTCGCAATCGGGGAAGAGATTTCAAACAAGTGGGATTTTGCCCCTTATATTGAACGGGGTATCACCAATTTTGTTCGCCTTGATGTTTGCAATGTCGGGGGTTTGACGGAGGCGATGAAGGTCGCCAGTTTGGCAGAAGTGCACTATATTGACCTCATGCCACATAACCCTTTGGGAACGGTTTGTACCGCGGCGACGATTCATTTGGCGGCGGCTGTGCCCAATTTTGCGTGGTTAGAGATAAGGGAATCGCCCACCGAACGTACAGGCCGCTATGATTCAGATCTGTTTCCTGTTCAACCGCAGCCTGAAGGTTCGCGTTTTCCGGTTCCTGAGTTACCGGGGCTTGGTGTCGAGTTCAATGAGGAATTGGCACTCGCAAATCCTGCGGAGATTGGACAGGGACCTTTCCTCCGCCGACGCGATGGGTCGATTACCAATTCGTAAACGATTCGTGTGCACAGAGTTGCCGGTTAGTGTGTGATACAATACGCAAACTGCTGATTATCGTATTGTGTGCGATTTGCTGTGTGAAACGTGAAGCGTGATTCTATACCAACGGGTTTGACACTTTTCATACATCAAGCTATATACTTCCAAAGAAAGGGTTATCATGAACACTAGTCAAATTTTACCGGGTGAGCCGTTTAGTGAAGAGAAAACAGAACAGATTGTCAAACAGTTTCATCGTGATGGCTTCGTGCACATTCCCGGTGTGCTGACGCCTGAAGAAATTACCGCGCTGCGCGACACAACCGACAGACTCTTTGCAGATGAATCCCTCGCCGACAGGACGAGTCCGCACCTCGCCGACACGAGATACATCCAAGTGAAGCCGCATGATGAGTCGGGGGAAGAGCTGCCGTTCATTCTGAGGAATACAATCGAGCTTGATCCAATTTTTCGAGAGATGCTTCTTCGGGAGCCGATACTCAGTTTGGCGGAAGCGATTGTGGGGGAAGGTTGTAAATTCTGTGGTCAAAATGTGCTGCGGAATCTGCCCGGTCTGTCAATAGAGCGGTGGCATGTCGATGGGCAGGTGCATTTCCCGCTGCCGGACGATGTGCCTCGTTTCGATCCACGGATTCAGATGCAGGTCTTGTGGATTACCGTACAGATGGCATTGACAGACATTGAGACGCTTGACCATGGACCTACGCAGTACGTTCGTGGCAGCCACTATTCTGGTCGGGGGCCGAATGATCAGGATCATCCGGAGTTTGAAGGTCAGGGGCCCACATCGGTCTTCTGTAAAGCGGGGGACATCTACCTGCAGGATCCCCAGTGCTGGCACCGCGGTGCACCCAATCGATCAGATCGGACACGCTATATCTTACAGTCGCAGTACGCTGCACGTTGGGCATATTGGCGCTTCAACTTATGTAATCAGGTTCCGGTTCCTGAAGATTATCTACAGACCGCTGATGATCGCCTGTTGAGCCTATTGGGTCGAAGCCGCCCGGATAGCAGCCGGAATTAATCGTCATTGAAATGGCTAGCACAATTTTGAGTAGCTGAAAGGAAGATATAAAGTCATGAAAACGAAAGCACCAGTTATCGCTAGTGTAACCCTCCTACTGAATATCGTCTGGGGTGCGTTTGGTCAGGAAGGGGTGACCGTTGTTCCGGAGATCTTCCTAAGAGGCTACGATCCCGTTACTGTCTTTTTTCCCGTAGAGAGTAGACCTAACGCTGATGAACCAGCGGATGCCCCCGGCGAACTATTTCAGATTAAACCCGATCATCCTGGTGAATATCAATGGCTCGATGCCAAAACCATACAGTTCCTTCCGACCGTTCGTTGGCCCGTCCTGCGGCGATTTTCGATAACCGTCAACGGAGTAGCGCACCCGCTTGTTACGCTGATGGCAGCACCGAAAAGTATTTCGCCAGCCGGTGGCAGCCAAGAACTAGAGCCGATTCAGGAGATACAGCTATCTTTTGCAGATCGGCTAAATGTTGACGAGTTGAGCGCAATGCTGCGTTTCGAGGTGCGCCCAACACCGGGACTAGAAGCTACGGGAGATGGGACAGTGCCGGCGCTTGTAGAACTAACGGATCGAGACTTTACAGTCAAAGAGATTGAACGGACATCGATTCGGGATGCGGTTCAGTACCAGATCACTTTTGATGATTCTATTCCTTACGGCAGGATATTGACCATGACGTTGCAGCTTTCGTTAGACGAGCGTCTTAAGGGAGCTCTCGTTCGGCATACGTTTGCGACTCAGACCCCCTTTCGGTTGACTGGCATTGGTTGTGGGCGTGTTGTCTTTCCCGTTGCTGCTAAGGGTAGCGCGTATCCGGTAGAGCAACCGCTCCAAGGTGGCGGTGGCGATGAGCCACTTTTCCTCGAATTCAGCCATGAACTTGGACCGATTTCAATGGAAACAGTAAAGCGGTTGGTGCGATTCGAGCCTGCTGTGAAGAATTTCCGTTTTGAGGTTTCTGGAAAACGGCTCGATCTCCACTTCAGTCCCGAAAGAGATCGGGTTTACCGATTAACCCTTCAGGAAACGGAACTAACAGACGCGAACGGCAGAAATCTCTCGGCATTTGGTGAAGCCGCAGTCTATTTTTACTACACGCACGCTGATCCTTATCTACGGTGGCGCCAGAGCAGGGGCATTCTCGAACGCTACGGGGCACAGAAATTTCCGATGGAAGGACGCGGTGAGGAACAGGTCGATCTGCGGATATATAAGCTAGATCCCTTGGATCGGAATTTTTGGCCCTTCCCGGACAGATCCGTGAGGGTGAATGAGGAATCCCGCCCACCGGGTCCTGGCGAAGAGCCGGCTTTTGCCAGAAATATGCCCAAGCACATCCAGCTGCTTGGAAGTCCGCTTATATCCCGATTGGTGTCTCTGCCGATGAAGGATCGAATGGGTAACCTGCGATTTGGTCTTGACCTCAAAGCCTTATTGACGAAAATTTCTGGTGAGGCCCAGCCGGGGACATATCTCCTTGGTTACCGTAAAATAGGGAGCAGCACCCAACGAAATTACGCCCGGATTCAGGTGACAGATTTGAGCCTCAGCACGGTTGAGGAGGACTCAGCGGTGAACTTTGTTGTGACCTCCTTGAGCACCGGCGCACCCGTGGTTGGGGCACAGGTAATCGTCGAAGGGCGACATCATAACGACTCGCGTCAGGTTTGGAAGCCGATTATTTCAGGTGTCACTGACAGCACAGGACAGTTCCGTTATGTGCACACGAAGGAGATTGAAGCGAGTCTACGCCGCATCGTGATTAGTCACGAAGGGGATGTGCTGACACTCAACCCTGCTAAGCCACCACCCCATTTTCTGGACAATCACTGGTATAGTTCCCGTCGAAATTGGCTCAACTGGTTAAGAAGTAAACCTCGTCATATCAAAGACCAGCCGGTGCGGAAGGCGCATATTTTTACAGAACGCCCGGTGTATCGCCCGGAGGAACCTGTTCACATTAAAGGATATGTAAGGCTGCGACAAATGGGCGGCCTCATATATGAGGCGGATCGCCGCAGAAGTTTAGTAGTGGAAGGACCAGGGGATAAAAAGTGGACATATCCGCTCACCTTGACTGAGATTGGCAGTTTTTATCACAAATTTGATGAGAAACAGTTGCCTACAGGGTACTATCAGGCAAGCATTTTCGACGATGTTGATCAGGAACGTCTTGCCTCTGTGGATTTCGAGAAAGAGAGTTATCGTATCCCTCGCTTTGAAGTTCAACTGTTGGGACCAGATACCGTTCCGACGGATAGAGCTTTCACACTGACGATGATCGCTGACTACTATGCCGGTGGCAGAGTAGTCGGTCAAGAGGTGACGTGGCAGGTTACACAGCATTCTGATAGCTTCGGTGTGCCAACCGAATACGCCGGGTTTCTGTTTTCAACAGATCAACGTTTTAGCGACGGTACTCCTTTCCGTGCAACAGGTATTACAAAACAGGAACTTACAGACGAAAACGGTTCTTCAACGCTGGAACTTAACCCCGCCTTAGAGCCGGATGGCAGTTCCCGTGTATATGTGGTCGAAGCCACAGTGCGCGGTGCCGATGAACAGACGGTCACTGCTGCTAAACTTGTGTCGGCAGCTCCCGCTTTCGTTTTGGGGTTAAAGTTGGAGAGGTTTCTCAAGGACACGCTAATTATCAACCCAGAAGTGCTGGTGCTGAACCATGAAGGAAAGCCGTTAGAAGGGTTGGAATTCCATTTGCGGTTGATGCACCGTCAGTGGCATTCGTATCTCAAAGAGAGCGATTTCACGACGGGGAAGGCGGAGTATGTAACTGAAGTGGTAGATGTTCCCCTTACGCAACAAACGCTGATTTCAACGGCAGAACCGATGAAACTATCGTTGCCTGTCGAAGCGGCGGGCGTTTACGTTGTTGAAATTGCAGCCCAGGACAGGCTCGGCAGACGACAAACCGTCTCCGCCGACCTTTACGTTGCAGGCGATACTGCCGTAGCGTGGGAAAAGCCGAAGGCAAACGTCTTTGAGACCACACCGGACAAAACCGCATACAATCCCGGTGAGACAGCTAATCTGCTCTTGAAAAGTCCGTTTCAGCAGGCGCGTGCCCTGATTGTTGTGGAGGGCCCAAAAGCCAATCAGTATCATTGGGTTGATATAGAAAACGGTCAGGGGGTTTTTCCTATGCCGATCAGTGGAGACATGACACCACAGGTGCCGGTACATGCGCTGCTGTTGCGTGGACGACTAGCAAATGGGAAAATGGCTGATGCAAGCACATTTGATACTGCCAAACCGATTGCCATGGCGAGCACCGCTTGGATTCAGGTCAATCCACGGGATAATCAACTCAAGATTGAATTGGATCATCCAGCTATAAACCTCCCCGGTGCCTCTATGCCGCTGACGATTAGACTCAGTGATCCCGATGGAAATCCACTAAACGGTGAAGTCACCCTCTGGTTAGTAGATCGCGCGGTTCTTGCCCTCGGTCAGGAACGAGATTTGGATCCCATGCCTTCTTTCATTGACCGAGTCAAAGCGCACATCCGTATCCGCGACACTCGGAACGAGGTCGTCGGAGATTTGACCGTGAACGAAACCCCCGGCGGGGATGGGAAGCTGGCGATGCGAACTACATTTGCTGCTGAAGTGACAGTACGGAGAAACTTTAGGCCTGTTCCCTATTACAATCCCCTCGTACGGGTGGTCAATGGCGTCGCAACACTTACCATTGATCTGCCGGATAATCTGACGGACTTCGCTGTACGAGCAGTGGCAACTGATGGGGAAGCCCGTTTCGGTTACGGTAAATCTGTCGTCTCCATTCGTTTGCCGCTGATTGTTCAGTCCGCACTGCCACGCTTTGTGCGTCCGGGCGATAGCTTTGTTGCAGGTGGCATTGGTCGCGTCGTCGAAGGCGAAGGCGGAGCAGGACAGGTCGAGCTTCAGGTGGAAGGATTGGAGGTGGACGGTGATATGCGTCGCTCGGTCGATTGGGTGAAGGATCAACCCGAACAGCTCTATTTTCCGATGAAGGTTGCCACGTCTGCACTCGCTAATAGCGAAACTGGTCAGGTGAAGGTTCAACTCGCCGTCAAGCGAGAGGTCGATGGCGCGATGGATGCCTTTGAGGTGACATTGCCGGTTAAGAACGACCGTGAAAAACGCCAGTTGGAGACGTTCGTTCCGGTCAAAGCGTCTGAAACAATCTCCTTTCCATCCATTGAAGAAGAACCGCGACCGGGAACAGTTCGCCAAGCTGTGATGGTGACGTATCAACCTGCGTTGGTGAAGATGCTGGCGGGGCTCGATTACTTAGCAGCTTACCCATACGGCTGTACGGAGCAGCGCATCAGCCAATTGATGCCTGAACTAGCATTGAAAGACTTGCTTGATGAGATCGGTCGGGGAGATCGTGCCGAAGCCAGTGATCTGCAGATGCGAGAAATTTTCACCTTTCTAGGGAGTGTGCAGCACGCCAACGGGCTTTATAGCGGTTGGCCAGGCTCCAAGGGCTATGTCAGCTTAACCGCTTATGTGGTGGAGTTTCTACTGATGGCAAAAGCACAGGGTTACGAATTTGATGAGAAACTTTTGGAGAGGGGACTGGATGCGCTGAGAGCCTCCCTGCGATCAGATTATAGCAATTTTATTGATGGTAGCACCTATGTTGAACGTGCCGAAGCCCTTCATGCGTTGGCGATGGCTGGCGACTTCCAAGATGTCTACGCACATGACCTGCTCGCTCGCGCCTTGACGATGGATCTTTACAGTGAGGCAAAAATCCTGTATGCTTTTCTCACAAAGGCATCAGATGAGACAGAATCAATTAACCGGCTCAATGCGGATCTCTTGAAAAGTTTAGTATTCGCACTCAGGAACGGAGAAGAAGTCTATCAAGGGTTGCAGTATCGGGCGAGAAGTTGGGGCGGGTTAATCAACTCCAGCGAGGTCAAAACGCTCGCCAGTGTTGCGAGATCGCTTTACACCGCCTTACCAGAGGCACCAAAAACGCAGCTGCTTATTGACGAACTGATTGCGCGTGGAGAAGCAAATGGGTGGGGAAGTACCAACGCCACCGCTGCAGCTTTGCTCACTTTGGGCGAAGTATTTCGAGTGCAAACACCCGACTCAACGGGGCATGGATTTGTTCTGCAATTTGGGGATGAATCTGTAGAACTCAACACTGCTGGACAGATTGTCAGTCACTATGAATCCGTCGCTTCTAGTCCCGGTGGATTGATGTGGACAGCGGGACCTACTGATAGCCTGCCCTATGCACGTTTAACGCTAGACTACATGCCCGCAGCGAGTGGAGATCAGGTCAACGCAAAAAACGAAGGCTTTGTTGTCGAGCGGCGAATTCAGATTGTTCAAGCAGACGGGGAACCGCCCGTCGTGCGTCCGGTCAAGGCAGGAGACGCCCTTGAACTAGAGATAGGGACTATCGTAGAGGAGCACATCCGAGTGGTGAACCCGGAGGTACGGCATTATGTCGCTGTGGCTGCGCCGTTTGCCGCCGGCTTTGAGCCGATGAATCCGAATCTCGCTACTGCTCCGAAGGCAGCCAAACCTGCGGGGGCAATAACGTTAGTGCCGGCTTACGCGCAGTATCATGATGATCAGGTCATTTTCTATTACGATACCCTCCCAAAGGGAACCTATGACTTTTACTTCCGGCTGAAGGCGAGTATTGCGGGGAGTTTCGTCCATCCACCGGCGAAGGCAGAGATGATGTACAAAGAAACCGTCCGAGGTCGCTCTGATGGCACGCGTATCATCGTCAAACCTGATCGGGATTAACGGGATTTAGGATTTACGCACTTTGATTCATGGTCTTGTGTCCATGTGTGGACCGAAAGCAATTAGAAATTGTCTGTCGTAGGGTAATTTAAGACGGGAAATTAATGTGAGTTTTAAGGACAAAAAGAAAAATGAAAAATTTTGAAACCCGAGGACCCGTATCTGCCGAGCGAAACTACGTTGTCTCGCGTACCGATGAAATAGTTGATTTCATCAACCGGGTCAAACAGGGACGATATATTGTCATCTTTGCCCCTCGCCAAACAGGCAAAACCACCTTCTTCCGATGGTCCCTTGATGTCCTTGCCAATGAAGAGGAAACCTACTTCCCAATTCAACTTGATTTCCAAGCGTATAGCAACGTTTCGCCCCCCGCTTTTTACGGCTATCTCTACAAAGATATTCGCAAGGAAATTGAGGTTGTTTTCCAAAGACGCGGTAACACGCCTTCTGAGGCACTAAGCCAATTTTTAGAAGGCGCAAAGATTACCGAACACATTTCAATGATAGAATTCTTTGAACAGCTTGCGAGTTTGCAACCAACCATGCGGTTTGTTATTATCATTGACGAGTTTGATGGTATCCCTCAAGCCATCGTGAGTGATTTTCTCTATTCACTCCGCCGCATCTATCTCTCCGGGCCCGCTGCCCGCTGCCCCTATAGTTTAGGCATGGTCGGGGTTAAAAGCATTACCCAACTTAACTACGATCGCTCGATCTCGCCGTTTAATATCCAAGACGAGTTTGCCTTGGCAAACTTTACGGTTGAACAGGTCCGCGAACTTCTTGGGCAGTATACCGCCGAGGTCGGCCAAGCCTTCGCTCCAGAAGTCATAGAGAATCTCCACAAACAGACAGCCGGTCAACCTTTTCTAGTCAACCGATTCGCGCAAATTCTCACTGAGGAGATGGACATTCCCAAAACGGAACCAATTGGGATGACCCACTTTTCAAAAGCACATACCCAACTCCTTGAGGAGCGGAACGTCAACGTCCAGCATCTGATAACGAATATCCGAAGAAACCCGCATTTTGAAAGTCTCTTGATGAAAATTGTTTCTTATGAGAAAGGTACGCCTTTCAACCCGGACAACGAATTGATTGGAGAGCTAGTCACTTATGGTATCATTGCGGAAGGTGCCGACGGGATGTGTGAAATTGTCAATCCGATTTATCAGTATCGTATCATGCGGACGTTTCAGCCACCGGTGAATGGCCTAGAGAAGGACTATTTTCCCGAAAATGCTGATGTGGATTTTTTGGATTACCTTACCCCTGACGGACAGATTCAGATGGAGCCGCTGCTTGATAATTTCCAAGATTTTATCGCTCGTGCCGGCTATCGGATTCTGCAAGTGTCAGAGACTCCGCAGGAGTATGTTGGACAATACCTGCTCTTTGCCTATCTTGACCAGTTTGTACGCCTTGTGCGCGGCGTGATGTACCTTGAAGTCCAAACCGGGCGCGGCAGAATGGACCTCATCATTGTGCACAATGCCCGAAAATACATTGTAGAAACCAAAATTTGGGAAGGCACTCGTCGCCATGGGGCAGGCAAAAAGCAACTCGCGGCATATCTCACCTTAGAGGGGGCGGTGGAAGGGTACTATGTCGTGTTTGATCGTCGCCAGAATCCAGAACCACAGAAAGAGAAAGAGACTCTGGCTGGCAACCTGACGATTCAGAGTTACGTTATTCCTGTGATGCAAGAACGCCCGGCTTCGTAAGCGAGTAGCGAAAGAAGCTTTCCATCTTTAGGACGTTGATGTGTTGGTTGGTTGTGTCCTAACGCTTGCTAATAACTGTTGGATAAAAAGTGAAACGCAAGAAATCAGGTTTCACAAACCGGTTGCATCTGTTTTTGATTTAACTTAACACGGAGAACATACAGAAGAATCCGGAGGAAGAATGGCAGGATAAAAGATTCGCGCATTCCATCCTGCCACCCTTCCATCCAGATAGTCACCTGAATTGACCTTATGCAAAATACGCCCCGACACGTTGGGATTCAGAAACCTGTCACCTACCAGAGCGGTTTAACAGTCAAATCCTTCCTGCTTGCCCTTGTCCTCATTCCGTTCAATGTCTGGTGGCTCATTGAACTTGAGGTGGTTCGCGTTGGCTATCCAACCATCATCCATCCGCAGGCAAATGTCATTTTTATCATCTTTTGGCTGCTCTTGATTGGGTATGTGCTCCACAAGCTCTCTCCGAAACTTGGTATTTCACAACAGGAACTATTGACCGTCCACTTCATGTTGTGCATTATCTCCTGTCTCTGTTCTTGGGATATGCTGCAGATTTTAATGCCAATCATGAGTTATCCGTTTCAGTTTGCCACTCCTGAAAACGACTGGCGCAACCTGTTTTGGCGGAATATCCCGGAGTGGCTCACTGTCTCAGATGAAAAGGTCTTACTCGGTTACTATGAAGGGGATTCAAGCCTATATTCTGCCCGTTATCTGAAGGCGTGGCTCACTCCAATTGTCGCATGGAGTGCGTTTGTTTTTGTGTTGATGGTTGTGCTGTTGTGCATTAACACGCTGTTGCGGATTCAGTGGACAGAGCATGAGCGGTTAAGTTACCCTCTGACACAGCTACCGTTAGAGATGACCAATCCTCGGTTGCGTTTCTTTAGGAATCGGTTGATGTGGATTGGCTTCAGCATTGCCGCACTGATTAGTATCGTTAATCTACTCCATTCAATTCACCCAGTCATCCCGTATATTCCGGTTAAACGGCAGGGGATAGGTGGAGGCATCCGGGTCTCTTTCTACCCGTTTGTTATTGGGATGAGTTTTATGATGCCACGAGATCTCCTATTCTCATGTTGGGCGTTTTTCTGGCTCTACAAGATTGAGTTGATGGTCGGCGATATGATGGGTTGGCAAAACCTTCCGCGTTTCCCTTATGCGGCTGAACAAGGCTTCGGCGTGTATTTGGGGCTGTTGATATTCGCACTTTGGATCGGTAGGTCACATTTCATAGGGTTAGCGCGTCATTTATTTGCGTCTTCCAGATCGCGATTTCAACTGGATGACAGTCAGGAGCCGATGCCGTATCGCTTGGCGGTGATAGGTATTGTGCTGGGTATGATCTTCTTAACGGTCTTCTCCTACAAAGCGGGTATGTCGTTGTGGGTGATACCTATTTTCTTTGGGATTTATTTCTTATTATCGATCATGATCACCCGGTTGCGCGCAGAGTTAGGGTTTATCGTCCACGGACACGGTTACCGTCCGGGCATCGATCCCCACACCATGATTGTTACTGGGTTCGGTACTTGGCAACTCACTACGAACACGCTCACCGTTTTTTCGATGTATATGTTTTTCAATCGTGCCTATTGGGTCAATCCGATGCCGGAGCATTTGGAAGCGTTTAAGATGTCGGAAAGACGGAATATCAACCTACGCCATACCACGATTGCCATCCTAATTGCGACAGCAATCGGATTGGTCGTGAGTTTTTGGTTTCTGCTAGACGCCTTTTACCGACATGGTCATGACTCTGCACATTTCCACCCGCATTCGTTATGGTATGGGCGTATGGCATACGGTCAACTTGAAAATTGGCTGAACTATCCTCGTGAGGCTGACGGTCCGGCACTTGCGTTTATGGCCGGTGGATTCGGGTTGACAGCGGTGTTAATGTTCTTGCGTACCCGGTTTCTGTGGTGGCCCCTGCACCCGCTCGGTTATGTCACGGCGGATAGTTGGGGGATGTTCAATCTATGGTCCTGTATTTTCGTCGCTTGGATGATCAAGACAATTATATTGCGTTATGGTGGGCTTGGATCGTATCGTCGAGCGGTGCCATTCTTTTTGGGTGTTGCGCTCGGAGACTATATTGTAGGGTTTATCTGGAGCATCTTGAGTATTCTGACCGATACCCCATTGTATAGTTTTTTCCCCTAATAACCTAGCGTTAAAAAAATGTTAGAATCTTTAAAGGAGGCTCTGTTATGAAAATCTTATCTAACAAACTGGTGATTGGGTTAATTGGGTTGATTGTGTTGGCTATGTTCACCATAATTGGTTTCTATTTCGGGATTCGTTGGGCTTCACAAGATGTGTTAGGGTTTGATAGTCAGCCGGATCGGTTGACTGTAGATCTAGAACAGAAAAGGGTGCAACTAGAAAAGTGGGGCAATGACTTTCTGGAGGCATTCCCTAATGTGCCTGCGGTCAAGGCAACACTCCAGAGCTACCAAGAAATCCTAAGCCAAGTCATTGACCGCAATGAGCAGTTGCGGCAAAAAGGTATGTCAGCAAGGGGACGGATAAAACAACTCACCCAGTTTGCGAAGGAAATTTCGGGGCCCATAGCGGAGCGTACACGTTCAACTGAACTTCATTTGGAACTGATGCACGAAAACAGCGAGTTAAAGGAGAAGATTGACCGCTACGTACACGCAGATTGGATGTTGCCGCTCCCAATTTATCTGTTAGGATTGAATGAAAACGAAATGTCGGTACTTCAAGAGCAGTTACCGGCATCTCAACATGGACATCGATAGAATTAAGTCTTGGCTGATATACACGTAACCTAGCTAAAGAACTATGAAAATAACTTAGGACGGTTGAAAGGAGTAGCTAATGGGTAAGCTAGATGGTAAGGTTGCCCTCATCACAGGGGGGAATAAAGGTATTGGTCAGGGAATCGCACGCGGCTTGGCGCACGAAGGGGCAACCCTTGTATTGGCTGCGCGGGGCGCTGAAGAGTTAAATCAGACCGCTGAGGAACTGAGGGCAAGCGGTGCGACTGTGCTCACTGTGCCGACCGATGTTACCGACGAAGCCCAAATTGAAGCGATGTTCGAGCGGACGATGGAAACGTTTAACCGCTTGGATATTCTGGTCAATAATTCGGGGGCGTTCGATGGCGGTCCGCTTGACGAACTGTCGACGGAAGCGTTGGATAATGTGCTTTCTGTCAATCTGCGTGCGCCGTTCCTATGTACGCGTGCAGCGATGCGGATTATGAAGCAACAGGGCGGCGGACGCATTATCAACATCGGCAGCATCTCCGCGCAGCGTGTTCGACCGGGAGCGGGCCCCTATTGCGCCTCTAAGTTTGGTATTTGGGGTTTAACTCAGGTAACAGCGTTGGAGGGTCGTCCACACGGAATTGTCGCAAGTTGCCTCCACCCGGGGGCGACGCAAGTTAGAGATTTGCCAGAGGGCGAGGAACGGGCAGACCTGATGCAGGTGGACGAATTGGCTCAAGCTGCGGTGCTTATGGCGACATTACCCCCGCATGTAAATTTTCTTGAGGCAAAGGTTCTGCCTGTGCAGCAGCCCTATCTCGGCCGGGGATAGTAATCTTTGGGTATGCAGCGTGAGTCGTTTTTTTGTGGTAGAATAACGGACTTTTTGCATTGGCTTTCTAGTGTTGATCGGATGCAAACTGGAAGGCGTAGAGTTTCATAGCCCGCAGGGCGAAACGCAGCCGGACGGACTTACCAACTAGTTCACTCAGGTCGTCTTTGCCTTGCCATGTTACGGTTTTACTGATGGTGTTACCCACCCCTGGATCTGCCTCTGTGAGCTCAAAGCCGGGCAACGGCTGTCCATCGGCATCCTGAATTTCGACTTGAAGCCAGCCGCCGGCACTACCGTCAAAATTCAGTTCAAGACGATTGCCGCCAAACTGGAGCACCGGCGTGATGAATTGACCACCACCAAACCCTGCATCGGCCGAGACGAATCCGTCCCGTCGCATACGTGCACGAAAAAGGCTGCTGGAACGTCCGACATCGTCGGGGTCCGCACCGTGGTTATGAGCCATGCCAGCATAGTAGAGCCACAGTTCGTCACCCACAGGGATGAGCCACGGATTGGCGAAGATCATCCCACTATGTACGTCGTCCTCCATTCCGTGCCGCAGGAAGGGACAGCGGTTACCCTGCCGCTGCCAGCGTATTCCATTGCGGCTGGTCAATAGCTGTGTATCCATGGTCGCAGGAAACCCTTTCTCTCCCCAGTGGTAGTAGACTGATGGAAACATCAGATACACATCTTGGGCGCTTTCATATTTCATGGCGCAACTGGTGTAGTAGTCGATGCTTGGGCGCTGGTCGTCGAACTTTGAAGGCACGGGGATAGCTAGGTCCTCTTCATCTGCTTCCAGAACGATCTGGGTACTCGACCAAGTGCGGAAATCGGGCGAGGTAATGCGGCCGATGCTCCGGTAAGCGACTTTGCCGGCTAGCGCAGCTTCGTCGGAGCTTTGAGTCTCTCTAACCCGTGTGTAGCCGACGTAGCATTTGAAGGTATCGTCCCAGAAAAACATGTTCTGAGTATCGCACGACTGGTTGGGTGGGTTAGGCTGGTTGGGGTATGCTTGCCAGTGGATTCCGTTGGGCGAATGCATTGCCCAGAGTCCGCTCCGCGTCCCTTCAGCGATCTGTGAGTCAGTGGGACGAAACTTGCTCCACAGCTTGTAGCGTTCATCGGCAGGGGCGTGCTCGTCACGGTATACGGTGGCGCCCTGCATACTCTGGCGTTCGAGGTGGGGTGCAACGATGTTATTTTCGGTAGAGCCGCGAAAGGGAACAAGACCGAGGGACGGTTTTTCCCAGTGGAGACCATCCTCTGACTCAGCATAACAGAGCCGCCGGGCACTCTCTTGAGGCGTCCCAACGTCGAGAAGCGCATCGTACCAGAGGCGGAATCTGCCATCGGGTTCACGGAAGGCAGTGCTGTAGGCACCTATGCCCTTCTCCTCCCAAGGTTGATCTGCTATGAGCACGGGGTCGGGATCCTGCACGGGTGGGTTCATACGCAACTCGATGCCCTCCGAGCTTTGAAAGAAGCGTTTGTCAATAAAGAGTTGCTTGTGGATTCCAATGTCCATGGAGGCTATCCTTAAAGCTCTTTAGCCACTGCTGCAACGGCTGCGATGGTTTCGTCAATTGTCGCATCATTATGGGCGGTGGAGAGGAACCAAGCTCCTCGTTCGAGCGCGCGGACACTGTGGGAAAGTAGAGCGGTCGTGAAATTGACGTAACGCGCCTTGTCTGCCGCTAGGGAATCGCGGTAGTTGGAGAATGGGGCATTGGCACCCAAAGCGACGTGAAAAATCTGGGGGAAGCCTTGTACCTGTGCTTCGACATTGGCATCGGCTAGGGCGTGCTTGATCCCGTTCATCAGTTTTTTGCCCTGTTTTTCTAGGCGACTGAAGGTTGCTGGTTTTTTGAGTTCGCTTAGTGTTGCAACGACAGCTGCCATAGCTGCCGGTAATGCGTTGTAACTGCCGCCGTGCAAGACACCGCCGGTTGCCATCTGATCCATCAGATCCGCGCGTCCAGCAAACGCTGATACTGGAAAACCGTTGGCGATCGCTTTGCCAAAGGTCGCTAGGTCAGGAGTAACGCCGAAATACTGCTGTGCTCCACCGGGCGCTAGCCGGAAACCGGTGAT
>JAGWBT010000071.1:0-3232 GCA_021295755.1 Candidatus Poribacteria bacterium | reverse complement strand
AACTGATCCGGTGTAGGGGCGATGCTCCAAAGCACATTGTCGAGCCAGCCGTGATAGTGTCCCTCGAACTTAACAATGATCGAACGTCCTGTGGCAGCGCGAGCCACTCGCAGGGCAGCCTGAACTACCTCACTTCCCGCGCAGTTAAAGCGCACCATCTCCGCACAGGGAACAATTTCACAGAATAGGCGCGCTGCTTCAAACTCGATCTCGCTCTGACCGGCATATAGGATCCCGTATTTGAGCTGCTCTGTTACCGCTTTGAGCACCGGTTCGGGATTATGCCCTAGGATCATGGGCCCCATCCCCAGATAGTAATCGATAAGCCTGTTGCCATCGACATCGTAAAGATAGGGACCTTCTGCGCGTTCAAAAACAAGTGGCGTTGGGGAGATACCCAGCCTAAAGTTGCTGTTCACTCCTCCGGGCAGATATTTCGCAAAGTTAGCAAGACGTCTCTTAGATTGATCGAATCTTATCATAGTTAGTCCTTTAATGGGTGAGGGCGTATGTGACAACATTCATCCCCTGCTCAAATGCCCACTGCCGCTGTTCCTCGCCACCCGGTTCGCACACCCGTCCCTCCCACGCGCAGTTGAGGTCGCTTGGACAGAAGTAGACGGCGATCCGATCATCGATCATGATTGCTTCGTCGAAATCTCCATGGGGTGTAACTAGCTTGTCGCCGCCGAGATATTCATCGTGATCGTAGATGGTGTGATAGATTGGGTGGCTCATATCAAGTCGTTCAAACTTTTTCTCTGGAAAAATGCGTTGCATCAGGCGATAGACCGCCGGGCGCATCCGGTCGATGCGGATATCACAATCTTCAACGTGGAGGAAACCACCGCGATCCAGGTATTCCCGTAATTTTCGGATGTCCTCGTCCGAAAATCGGACGCCGAGGTGCCCCGTCATAAAGATGAAAGGGTAGTTGCAGAGGTGGTCAATGTCATCCTCCTCGATTGAAACGTATTGTGGATTCTCGTGGAGCTCAACGTCGATGGAGGTATATCTTGCCAGCATCTCTGTAAACTTTGTATCAGCGGGCCAACGGTAGTAGTTCACTGCGTTTGTGAACCAATCTCCGCCCGGATATTTGAGTCGGACAAAGACAAACTTCTCACCGATTGATTCCGGCGACGGGCGGTGATGTTCGATCCAGCCGTAGTGGTGACCGTAATGGGCGTCTCGTGGGGCATCGTATGGAATGTATTCTCTAAAAGGAGCGGCTTGACACCAACCTGCAAACTGATCCATGGCGAGGGCTGATGCTGCAATTCCTGTTGCGCCCTTGAGAAACGCTCGACGGGACACATGCGATAGAGCTGGGCGCAGTGACTTTTGCTCTTGGAGATGGATCGGTTCGCCTGTGAATATAGCGCGATTTTTCTTGTTGCTAGAGTCCACGGATATATTCTCCCAAGTTAGGATCGACTATACCTCAACACCAGCGATTCTTGTCTACTATATTCCTTACTGGCTCGCCGGCGACGAATCGGCGAAGGTTTGCTGTTACGACTTCGATGCGTCGGTCTGCTGTGTAGGGTCCCGATCCCGCAGTATGGGGCGTGATAATGACATTTTCCATCGCCCAGAGTGGATGGTCGGCGGGAAGTGGTTCGGTTTCAAATACATCAAGTCCAGCGCCGGCGATTTCGCCCGCTTCTAGTGCAGCGGTCAAAGCAGCTAGATCCACAACAACGCCTCGCGAGATATTGATGAGATACGCAGTTTGTTTCATCTGTTTGAGCTGATCTGTGTTAATCAGCTTGAAGGTTTCGGGAGTGTGGGGGACACAGCTGACGACGAAATCGGCTTCCGCTAGCAGATGATCCAGCCTGTCGATATCCCATAGTGCATCAACGAAGTCGGGTTTCTCGATCTCTACCGCGTTCGTGGCGATGACACGCATCTCGGCTGCTGCGCCGCGTTTTGCCACCGCTGTCCCAATCCCACCAAGCCCGATGACTCCGAGCGTTTTGTCCGCAAGATGGATGACCGGGACATCTTTTGCCCAGTTCCGTTCAAGCTGCCTCCTCAGAAAGATATGAAAGCCACGCGCAAACATCAGGATATATCCCATCACATGGTCTGCGATGTTGTCACTGTAGATACCCTGCATGTTGGACAGCGTAATATCACTTTCTGCCAGTGCCGGGAACATATAGTGTTCGAGTCCTGCCATCGGGGTCTGGATCCAGCGCAGTTTTTTTGCCCGCGCTAACAGATCCGGGGTGATTCGGCCGTACATGGCATCAATCTCGCCAATAATTTCAAGGGCTTGGTCCTCGTTTTCAACATTCTGAACCTCAACTTCATTCGAAACGGACTGAAGCGCTCGTAGTTCGTTTTCATCAACTGCCGGATAGATTAGGAATTTCATTGAAAATCACCGTATTCTGTCTTCTTAAATCATGCGGGAAGTTACGTCGATAGTACACTCAATAGTAGTATAGCATTTCACTATCTCTCTGTAAAGGGAAAGCAGACATTTTCTGATTACTACCCCTTATGCCATACCTTGATTTTTTTTGCTTGATCTTCGTTTTTCTATCCTTTATAATCTTTCTGATTGTAAGGTGTGAGGATACTTTCAAAAGTTAAAATAGGAATTACTACTAAAATCTGAAATTTCCGACACCCACGGAGCCGACTATGCCAGCAAATCTCCCTCCCGAATATTATAAACTGAAGCACGAGCTTGAAGCGGCCCGGACCGACGAGGAACGACTCCAACTATTGGAGGAGATGACGCGAATCACACCAAAGCATAAGGGAACCGAAAAGGTTCGCGCAGATCTTCGATCTCGGATTGCAAAGTTGCGGAAAGCCGATGGGAAGAAGCAGTCGAAAAGAGGACACAGCTATCATGTCCCCAAGCAAGGTGCGGGACAACTTGTGCTGATTGGGACTCCTAATGTTGGTAAGTCACAAATTATAGCCAGTTTCACCAAAGCCAAGCCGAGTGTCTCCCCAACGCCGTATACAACTCAAGAGCCTAGCGTCGGGATGTTGGCTTATGAGAACATCCAATTTCAGTTGGTTGACACACCGCCGATCACGCAGGACTTCGTGCAGCCGTGGGTATTTGACCTTGTGAGGAACGCCGATCTCGTCCTACTCGTCGTCAGCCTTGCGAGCGATGAAATCCTGGATCAGGTTGAAATCGTTAAATCGAGGTTGACTGAAGCCAAGATTCAGATTGCGGGAATTGAGGAACCGTCAGATG
>JAGWBT010000070.1:28486-55285 GCA_021295755.1 Candidatus Poribacteria bacterium | reverse complement strand
CGGCGGAGATGTTGCGCGACTACCCGGAGTCCACGGTGTTAATCGATCATCTGGCGGAGCCGCACATGGGGGATGCGGTAGAGTTTGCACATGTGTTGGATCTGGCGGATTTCGATGCCGTTTATATGAAGCTGTCCGGTCTCAATCACTTTGCTACGGATGCGCCGCTCTACTTGAGTGCACGTTCATTTACCCGTCGTGTCATCGAAGCCTTTGGACCGGATCAGATGGTCTGGGGCAGCGGCATACCCGACATAGTAGATGCACATCTATCGGAATACACGGAGGCAGACCGGCGGAAGGTGAAAGGGGAGAATCTGGCGAGATTGTTGGATTGGGATTAGATATATTATGGTGAATTCTATAATTACTTATACACCTTCGATGCACAGTCAACCCCCTAAATCCCCCTTATCAGGGGGACTTTGGATACTTCGCGAAGGTCAGAGTTATTGGCGAATGCCTACTTATTTACAGACTTCACCATAAAAGGGGAGAGGTTCACGTTAAAAAAGGTGTAAAGCACAAAAAGAAACCGGGTTTTGCCGAAAAAACTCGGTTTCTGTTGCACTATTTCTTAACATGAGCCAAGGAAGAGAGGATTTCTGATGGAACGTTTTCCTATTTTTGAATCATACAAATTTGGTGAGGAGCAGAGGGCAGAGATGGACCGGGTCGGTGACGCCGCAGGCGTGTGAACGGTTGACCGAATCGCTATCGTACATCCAATCGCTGGTTCCAAATGCGACCGAGGGACATGAGCCGAATCGGTTTGCTGCAGAATACGATGGCTTCTTGGAGAGCTTGATTGGTCATCCGCAGATGCTCACGCTCGCCCGACAGGTACTTGGGGAGGACCTCCGCTACGACCACTGTGTGACGCTTAACCGACCGGGTGGTAATCAAGGGACTCGTTGGCATAGTCACGAATACTCGGACGACGATCCCAGTTTAGGATTCATACGTATCTTCTTTTACGTGAATGGGTTTGATGTGGATGACGGTGGGTTAAAGGCTGTGCCGGGGAGTCATCTGTATCGGGACCCGAAGATTCATTTCCAGACGGATGAGGAACTGCAATCCGGATGGATGGCGGACAAAAAGCACCCGCTTACCGGTGAGCCGTTGGAGATAGAAGACCTGTCCGTTCCTGACGGCACGGTGGCACTGATGTGGACACACGCGGCGCACGCTGTCAGTCCGAGACAACCCAATAGCGATACACGATGGACGGTGGTTTATGCCTACCGTAACCCGGGTAGACCCTCTGCAGCCCGTTGGATTAGTGAGGAGTTTGAGCGTAAGCCTATCGACGGGGCTGAAGGATTGATGAGTCTTTATTAGACAAATGTCGATTTTGGAAAATCTGACCTACAAGACAGCTAGGTCAAATTGGTTAAAACATCAAATCTCGGCATAGACTTCGAGCATATTTCCTTCAGGATCGGCAAAGTACACCGTTCGGTGTCCCCTCGGCTGGTCGGTAGGTGGCTCAAGGATTTTCACGTCTTTGGCGACGAGTTGATTGTAGCACAGATCCACTTCGGGCGGTGATACTAGAAAAGCGAGCTGCACACCGGGTAGATCTGGACGAACACCGTTCCCGTCATAATATCGGGTGCGCTTGCGCAGCGAAAGCAGCACATCGCCTGCACGGAATGTCAAGCCTGTCTCAGACTCAGAGACCACCGGAAAGGGGAACAGATCGCGGTAGAACGCTTTCATAGTCTCTAAGTCGTCACAGAGAATGATTGCGTAGTTGAGTTGTTTAACGGGGGTAAGCACGGTTGAATCCTCGATTTGATGACTATTCAGGCAAGATTGGGATCGAGAAATGCCTTGAAGTTCCTCAGAACAGAAAACCTGACTCAAAGAGGTAGGACATCTTGGTAAGCACCGCCCGCTCGCCGTTAGTGCTGTCGGCGAATACGAGGAAGAGGCGGCTCTCTGGAGTGAAGCGGTAATCAAAGACGGAATTGAAGTTGTACTTGACCTCGTGAGACATGCGCTCATCCACCCGTTCCACGAAGATTCGCCATCCCATCCGTCGGGTGAATTGGTAGTTGGTGTTCACGCCGACGATGAGTGTATTGCGATTTTCACGCCAGAAGAAATTGCTCCCGTTCACGCCAAAACTGAGTTTGCCGAAAAGATTGACGTTGGCAGAGACTCGCGTGTACCGGCTATATTTGTTTTGACGGGGACCGAAGCGGTTATAAAGTGATAGGCGTCCCCATTTGGGACGGTAGCTGATATTTGTGCCGATATATTGTCTGTCGTAAAGTGCTCCATCCTCGCGTCGCGTTCCGCTGCCAGCAAAGGTATACAGATCAAATCTACCGATATCAACCCCGCCGGACAACCCGATACGCCGGTCCCACAACAGATGCTGTCCGTTGAGTTTATAGAGGTGGTAACCACTTACGTAGTATCCGCGGACGAGGTTGTCTTTGTCGAATTGATGTTTGTATCGCAAGCGGCCAAATGTCTTGCGGAATGCCTCATCTTCTAACCCCATCTCGTTGGGGCGAAAACCCTCTGGCATATCTTCGACGCGTGCTTGGGCACCCCAACCGCTCTCATGATCCCAGTCCATGGACGCGTGGAACGCTGAGTGCATCTCACCGTGGATCAGATCCGTCACATATTGACCCCGAGCAGTCACGTCGCGGTTGAGAGCGAATCGACCATCTAACGAAACCAGTGTCACATCTCGGTCTTCCTGATGCTTCTGCAATCCCATCGCGCCAATTACGGTGCGCTCACCAACATTTCGGCTAATTCGCGTAGCGAAGAGGTTCGCCTGCTTCTTCTGGTCATCGTCGTAGCGGTCGACCATCGTTCCGTAGGTATCGATGAAGGCAAAATTGTAGTCCCCAACTTTTCCTGTTGATTTCACACCGTAATCGATATCCTGAACCCGGCGGCTGTAAAATAGGTCAAGTGGCATTTCAAACAGTTCCGACCCTTCTCGGAAAAACGGACGCCGTTCCGGTAGATACATTTCCCGATCGCTTGAGACGCTGATGCGCGTTGAGTCGCTTTCCAGTTGTGAGAAGTCTGGGTTAACAGTCAGATTTGTGGTGATGTTCGTCGAGAACGGGATGGCAATGTCTAAGCCGGCATTCATATCGAGCGACTCGCCTTCCACCGAGCGTTGGGTGACGTAGGGCAGAATATCGATCTTTCGATCTGCATTCACTCTGCTGAATTCGAGGTTCTCCAACTTGCCGAACTCCGAAACTCGACTAAAATCGTCTCCTGTATCCGCCCACGTATAACGGGTCCCTTCCATCGGATGGGGTCGCGCAAAGTTGATGCCCCATGTCGTTGCTTCGGGATCAAAACGGAGTTCGCCAATGGTTTCCATTCTTTTGGACCTTTGCCTCCCAGTTCGCATCCCACGCTTGGTCAAAGTTGCTTTCGTTGCTGATTTTCGCGTCCATCTGGGTTCCCAGTGTATTGACCGCCAGCACATAGCAGTTGCGCTGATCATGATAGGTATCCAGCAACACCTGAACCGTATCATCCCGCCAGATGGGGGCATCGCGGCGCGTTTGCGTCTCGCGCAAAGCCTCCATATTGGGTTCGTCGCAACGTACGCCGACATAAAGCGTACTTTCATCATACAGTACCATCGCCTTGGTGCCCAATTCTGCAGGGACGCCGTGTGCACCTTCCACGCGGTAAAAATTGTCCGCGATCTCAGCTTCCTCCCAGACACCATCACAGAGCGCTCCGTCAATAATAGGCGGCGTATCGAGCCATTTGGCTTTGATAACACGACCGGAACTTTGACTATCAGCAAAAACTGACGACCCTAAACATACCGTTATTATTAAGATCGCCAAGCTCATCCATTGTTTTCGTTGAACATTTATCCACATTGTTATCACTACTATCTCCTATCTTGCTTACCAAGAAGAATCGTCAATCGAATCTGTTTTTTTGAACTGTTTACGATACATATCTGCGTACATCCCATCCGCATCTAACAACTGCTCATGGGTGCCCACCTCAACAATCCTGCCCTCTTTCAGCGCAATAATCATATCCGCATTCAGGATGGTTGAAAGTCGGTGTGCGATGACGAATGAGGTTCTGGACTGCATCAACCGATCTAGTGCCTCTTGAATCTGTGATTCAGATTCCGTATCCAAGTTGGAGGTCGCCTCGTCCAGAATCAGGATGCGCGGGTCTCGTAAAATGGTGCGTGCAATGGCGATGCGCTGTTTCTGCCCGCCAGAGAGACGCATTCCGCGTTCCCCAACCTCTGTCTCATATCCCTCTGGCAACTGATCGACAATGAACTGATGTGCGTTAGCGGCGAGGGCGGCTTGCACCACTTCTTCGTCCGTGGCGCCGAGCTTGCCAAATCGTATGTTCTCGGCAACTGAACCCGCGAACAAGAAATTATCCTGCAACACAATTCCCATCTGATTTCGCAGCGACTTAATCGAAACGTCGCGGAGGTTATGCTCATCCACGAAGATATTCCCCTCCACTGGATCGTAAAATCTGGAGATTAAGTTCGCAATGGTAGTTTTTCCACATCCCGATGGTCCAACCAACGCCACCATCATCCCCGGCTTGGCTTCAAGGTTGATATTGTGCAGTACCGGGTTCTCTGGTTCATAATGGAAGGAGACATCTTCAAACTTGACATGGCCGCGAATGTTGGTAAGGTTTATCGCGTCGGGCGATTCTTCAACGGTCGGCTCCGAATCGAGCAGACCGAAGACGCGTTCAGCCGAGATCATCGCCTCTTGAATCTGTGTGTTGACCCGAATCAGGTTCATGATTGGCTCTTGGAGGCGTTCCATAAACTGGTAGAAAGCGAGCATTGCCCCGATGGTAAAGTCGCCCTGAATGACCAAGTAGCCTCCATAACAGAGGACCGCAGACCTGCCGATTGACCGGAAGAAGAGTGCAACTCGCCCCATCGCTGTTTGGGTTGCCATGATTTTGATTCTTGATTCAAGGGTCTCGCGCATATTATGGAACAGCTGTCGCTCATGGTAACGTTCCCGATGAAATGCCTTGACGACCTTTGCCCCCGCGACCGCTTCGTACATCCCCGTTGCAATGTCCGCCCACTTGTGCCGCCATTGACGCCACATCGGACGCAGCCGTTGAATGAAGATGTGATAGTTCCCGATGATTAGCGGGAAGATCAGCAGTGAGAAGAGGGTCAACTTCCAATTCCAGTACAGCATGAGGCCAAGCATAAGGATGAAAGTGACCGCATCGGTTACGATTCGAATCGTTGTTTCGGTGGCGAGATTCCGCAGCGAAGCGACATCCTCCCTGACCCGTGAGATGATCTGTCCCGTCCCTTGGGATTCATAGAATTGCATCGACAGCGACTGTAGGTGAGAGAACACCTTATTTCTCAAGTCAAATAGGATACGCTGACTGACCCATGTCATCACGTAGGTGCAGAGGTAGGACAGGACACCGAAAATCGCATAGTAGATAACAATAACAAAAAGGATAACAATCAACCAATCGACCAGGGTGTAATGGAATTCACGCCCTATCAAGGTGTGTGCAAGCGTTGCGACATAAACCTTGATTTCACCGTCGGCGACGTACAGCTTACCGTTTTCTTTCCAGATCGTATGCTGCTTTTCGTTTGCCCTATCAATGACGAGCCAACGGCTGCCTGCCTCTTCAACTGAGACAATTGCCTTTGAAGATAGCAGAATGTCCCGATCCCTAAACACTTTATGCAACTTTTTGGAGGCTGCATCGAACTCCTTACGCAAAGGATCCGGCATCCTTTGCAGTTCCGCTAAATCGGTCACACCCTCAAGTTTTTCTAAATACTGCTTCTTCTGGAAATCTGAGTCAAGCCGAAACACCTTCTGATTGATACGGTATTTCTGATCCGTTTCGGTGTCGTTGAGCTTCCATTTTTCTCCCGGCTTTTCAATTGAAACGACAGTGCTTGAGGAGAGTGAAATCCCTGCTGCCTCAAACTCCTGCCTTAGCCTGTTAGAAAGCCTTACCTGATTGTCTAAATCATCCCGAAACATCAAATTGACGCTTGCGAGTGGCTTGTTAGCGGGCATCAAAATGTCATCAATGACGAACTTCTGAACAAGCGGCATGAATAGGGGCGATTGCCCGACAAGCACGACCAAGAAAAAACCCAGAATCAGTTTGGGTATATAAGGCTTCGCGTATGCAAATAATCTGAAAAACTGTTTCATCGCGGACCTCCATGGTCCTACAATTCAATCACCACTTACATCTTCGTCTTTTCGCTAGTTTGAAGCACGTCCCGAATCTTTCTGGTTGCCTTTGTCTCCGCTACGACGGTTTTTTGGAGCACTTTGATCGCTGCGCGACATTTCGGCTTGAAGTGACTCATCGCTTCTTCCGGGGTCTGTGCCTCTCGATTCGGGTGCATCCAGAAGTGCATTCGGGATAATCCCAAACCGAGTCGGACTTTCGTTTTGTCATCCGTCGGCGCATCTTCGCGCTCTTCAAGTGAAGGTAGTAACCGTTGAACAGCTTTGAGCAATCCTACAACCTTCTGGTATTCAGCGATTGCATCATCGAGATGCTCTACTTCCTCATCTTCAAGGTGTTCCCTGATTATCTGCAGATAGTCCGCAGCTGCGGTTCGTGCTTCAATGAATTGTGTCAGCGGTTGTCCGCTCCACTTCATAATTCGACTCAGCAGACCGCTCAAGTGAGCAATCAGTTCGTCATAGGCTGCGAGACCGATTGCACAACCGTGAATCTTTCGGCGAGTCTCTGCCATTTTTCTCGCGACACGCAGGGTTCCTAGGGCTGCGTCGCGACCCTTGGGTTCGCGCTCACGCTCGCCGATCACAAATTGGTAGTAGCCGTGGGGACCCAGTTCAAGAAATCCACCGCTCGGATGCCATTCTTTGTGGAGTTCTGCGGTTTTGATCTGATACCGGGAACCGTTCTGGCAGATAAGGGTTTTTGGTCCATCGTCCCGGGTC
This sequence comes from Candidatus Poribacteria bacterium, assembly GCA_021295755.1. NCBI lineage: Bacteria > Candidatus Poribacteria > Candidatus Poribacteria bacterium. The sequence continues at coordinate 48,305 of JAGWBT010000070.1, read as the reverse complement.
AGGAACGGACAGGAGTCGTCGAACGGCAGTAATGTCGGCTTTCCTGCACGCGTATTTTCTTGGAGCCGTTCTGACGCAGCCTCATAGGTGTCATCGTATGAGACTTCGAAGCTATAACCGAGCGCCCTGCAAGTTGCGCGCAGTGGGTTGTGGAAAAAGGTATTCATCCCCGCTTCAGGGTCAGTGCGGTTGTAAAAGAAACGGAAAGCTTCACCGGACGCCCCCATCAGATAGGTGTATGAAACATCGTCCTTACGGTACTTCAAGGCTTCTTGGACAGTGTGGATGTAATCTATGGGTCGTGTTTGGGTCACTGGTTGATTCATTGTTACTTCTCCCGGCTGTTTTCAGCCTTTGTGTTGAGTTTTCCCCAACATAAAATGATGGAGTGGAGTAAAATTGTCTCCACCATAGCGATACAGGGCGACTATTACGCATAAACTGTGCCAACTTCGCACCGAGACGCATAAACGGGCTTGAACCCTTGTTATGATTGGATCTTCAAGGAGAGAGCGTGGGCCCGAATGGAATATTTGAATCGTTACAAAATGTGACAGTCAAGGGAGATTATTTGGAGAAAAAGGTGGGCTGCAGCGCATCAGCACTGACTTTAGGCTTGATGTGTTGCATTTTGCAACACGATGCATTTTGTAACGGTGTGGTATGAAGCGTGGAGGTATTTTTCCTATTGTCAATCACCGATGGGAGGTGTTAAAATACCGCTGAACGTGGAGAAGGGAAACGCACAGGTGGACATGAACCGAGCCAAACTTGTTGTCGGCTCGCTGATAGCGGAACCGGGGCAAAGTGTCGAAGGGCATCTAAAGGCAGGGAATATGCAGGATGGTACGCCCTTCCGATTGCCGATTGTTTTAATGAATGGTGCCCAGGGTGGAAAAACGCTCTACCTACAAGCAGCGAGCGATGGGGACGAACTCAACGGAATCGCCGTCATTCATGAGATTTTACGTCAAATTCGCCCCGATAATCTACGAGGTCAGATTATTGCTGTTCCAATTGTGAATTTCCACGCTTTTCACGCCAGACAAGCCCACAGTCCCGTTGATAATATGAAGATGAATCGGTGCTTTCCGGGACGCCCCGATGGCACCTCCAGTGAACGAATTGCTTATAAGCTCTTTCATACGGCTGTCCGCCAAGCCGATTACTGCGTTGATCTGCATCAAGGTGGAGTCCACCCGATGATCAATGAGGTTCGAGTACGCGTTGACCCAAAACACCCGCAACATGCGGCCTGTCTTGAGCTAGCTCGTATATTTGGGATAGGTTACATCTTTGATCAGAAGGGACCGAAGGGTCAACTCGCTCAAGCGGCACCTGAGATTGGTATTCCAACGATTGATCCGGAGTTAGGTGGGTGTCACGGTTGGGACGCTGCTAGCATTGCAAAGGGGGTGCAGGGGGTGCTGAACCTCCTTAAATACTACAACTTTATTGATGGTGAACCGAAGCTGCCCCAACGGCAGGTCATCATCAACAAGTTTGTGTCACTTTGTAGTGACCAAGGTGGTTTTGTGTACTACCAAGCGGACCTGTATGATCAGGTTGAAGCGTATCAGCCGATTGCAGAAATCTGCGATGTCTTTGGTCATTTGCGAGAGACTATCCGGGCTCCTGAAAGTGGCATTTTTTGGTCGCGCCCAGTACATCCGATGGTTGCCAGCGGTGAATCGGTTGGGAAAATCGGTATTCCGTCTGACTACATCCAGTAGAGGGTGGAAGACGAGAGAACGAGATGACGAGAAAACGGGCGGAATTTAACGCAAAGTCGCAATGGCGCAAAGACACAAGGGAACCCCGAAAGCGGGAAGACGGGAAAACCGGAAAACGGGACAGTGAATTATCGCGTTTTCTCACTTTTTCATTTGTGCTAAAATTCCAACCCAATTTTCCCCGATTTGTATCAACTCATGACTTTCTGTCAGTCCACGGATCTCAAGCACTCGGAAGCCGTTTGTCTCCAACTGCGCTTCGATCTGTGACGCTTCCTGCGCCAGAATCCCTGACAGTATCAACCGCCCCGCTGGTTCAAGGAATTTCGGACATATAGGAATCATCGGCAGGAGAACTTTCGTCAGGATATTGGCAACAATAAGCGGATATTTTTGTCTTTCAAGCGCGTTCAGCCCGTTGCCCTGATGTAAACGGATGACTGATTCCACTTTGTTGAGTTGAATGTTGTTTCGGGCAATAGGAATTATTGTCGCATCCAAATCAACGGCATCAACCCGCTTAGCGCCTAGTTTGGCGGCTGCAATCGCCAAGATGCCAGAACCAGTGCCAATATCGGCGACAGCATCAGCACCTTTAATGGAGATCTCCAATAGTTCCAACGCCAGTTGTGTTGTGGGATGTTGTCCTGTGCCGAATGCCATACCCGGATCTAATCGGATTAAGACCTCAGATGGTTCGGTCACAATATCCTCCCATGTTGGTGCAATGACTAAGCGCTTTCCGATCTTTTGAGGTGGGAAAGCTGATCTCCACTGCTCTGACCAATTATCTTCCTCAATGGACTCTAGTGTGACCTTTGCAGGCTGCGTATCAATCCCCGCCTGAATTAAGTTGGCGAGAAATTCACGCAGATCATGGACGCGCTCATCAATGAGGTCGTCCGTTGGGAAGTAGGAGATTAGTGTGACAGAGGGAGAATTTGGGGCGGGGTTGTCTCTTATCTCGACGCCCGTTGCATCGCGTTCAAAGAGATAGTTTGCAACAGCCTCCGACGCTTCTTGAGAAGTTGTGATTGTTACTTGAGCCCATTTCATAGCTCTTTGATCAGGGAGTTCGCTGCTGCGACTGCACTAGCCACACAGAACCGTTGACCTTTATCGTTCACTCATCTTTGTCTTCGTTGTGGTCATCATGGCGGTGGAAAAATTTGTCACCAAGTTTATCGAAAAAGCCTGAATGTTCTTCGCCTTCACCGCGAACCTGTAAAAATGTTTCCAAGAGCTCCTTCTCCCGCTCTGTCAGGTTCGTTGGGGTTTCGACTTGGATCTGAACAATGAGATCCCCAGATCCGTAGTGGTTGTAGTAGGGAACTCCCTTGTTGGGAATGCGTAACCTCGCACCGTACTGTGTGCCACTGGGAATCGTGAGTTTGATAGTGTCATCAATTGTGGGGATTTCAAGCGTGGTGCCGAGTGCAGCTTGTGGGAATGAGATCGTTACTTTCGTTACCAGATCATTATTTTCTCGCACAAAGAGGTCGTGGGGAGCTACGTGGATGATAACAAAGAGGTCGCCGGGCGGTCCTCCGTTGACTCCTGCTTCGCCTTCACCCCGCATCTGAATCTTAGCGCCGGTGTCAACCCCCTTGGGGATGCGAACCTTGATTTCACGAACCTGCCGAACAAGTCCCTGACCGCGACATTCGTTACAAGGTTTCGGAATCACTCTGCCTTCACCTTGACAGCGTGGACAGGTGCGCGACATACTGAAAAAGCCTTGTGTCCGTGTGACTTGCCCACGCCCAAAACACTCTGGACAGGTCTCCGGTTTGGATCCGGCTTCGGCACCGGTGCCGTGACAGGTTTGACAAGTCTCCAAGCGCGGAACATCAATGGTCATGGTTTTTCCGAGCATAACATCTTCTAAGGAGATTTCCAAATCATATTGTAGACTTCTGCCACGTTTGGGCCCGCCCTGCCTGCGGCTAGAGCCGCCAAATCCGAAGAGATCTCCAAAGTCACCGAAAATGTCCCCGACGATATCCTCAAAATTACCGAAGTCAACTCCACCTGCCCCCATCATTCCTTCTAGTCCTGCATGACCAAACCGGTCATAGCGGCTACGTTTCTCGGAGTCGCGCAATACCTCGTACGCTTCGGTTGCCTCTTTGAATTTTTCTTCGGCTTCTTTATTATCAGGATTCTTATCAGGGTGGTATTTAATAGCGAGCTTACGATAGGCTTTCTTGATCTCATCTTCGCCTGCGTTTTGACTGACATTGAGTACTTCATAATAGTCGCGTTTTTGCACCATGGATCCCCCCCACTATTTTTTCTCTGTCTTATCGTCCGTGTTTTGGTCAACAACTTCCGCTTCAGCGTCAACAACATTGTCGTCCGATGTTTCTGTTCCTGCGGTCCTAGCTTCTGCTTCCGCTGTTGCCCCGGATTCGGCTGCTGCTTGGGCATACATTACTTCTGCTAATTTATGACTTGCCTGCGTTAACGCATCGGTTTCCGTCTTAATGGTTTCGATGTCATTCCCGTTCAATGCTTCCCTTAATTTCTCGATTGCACTTTGGACTTCGTTGAGATCTTCTTCAGAGATCTTATCCCTATATTCGTTGAGAGATTTTTCCGTGCTATAGATTAACGAGTCGGCACTGTTACGAGCCTCGGCTTCCTCTTTTCTTTGCGAATCTTCTTCTGCGTGTTCTTCGGCGTCTGTAACCATCTGATCGATCTCCTCGTCGGATAGGCCGCTTGAGGATTCGATCCGAATTTTCTGCTCTTTCCCTGTCCCAAGATCTTTCGCAGAAACATGCACAATGCCATTGGCATCAATATCAAACGTCACGTCAATCTGTGGTACCCCGCGCGGTGCGGTGGGAATACCTATCAGATCAAATCGACCAAGTGTACGATTGTAGACTGCCATATCACGCTCGCCCTGCAGCACATGTATGCTCACAGCTTCTTGGTTATCTGACGCCGTTGAAAAGGTCTGACTTTTCTTGGTCGGGATGGTGGTGTTTCGTTCGATCAGGCGCGTGAAGACACCGCCCAGTGTTTCGATGCCGAGAGAAAGGGGTGTAACATCAAGCAGTAGCACATCCTTGACTCCCTCATCGCCGGATAGAACACCGCCTTGGATTGCTGCCCCAATGGCGACGACTTCATCGGGGTTGACCCCTTTGTGTGGCTCCTTACCGAAAAACTGCTGGACGACTTCCTGTACCTTTGGCATTCGCGTCTGACCACCGACCAGTACAATTTCATCGATGTCCGATGCGTGCAACTCGGCATCAGCAAGGGCTTGGCGACACGGCTCAATTGCCCGATCAACGAGGTCTGCGGTAAGTTGCTCTAGTTTCGCACGCGTGAGCGTTAGATTAAGATGCTTGGGCCCACTTGCGTCTGCGGTAATAAAAGGCAGATTAATTTCTGATTGTAGTGCCGTTGATAGTTCACACTTCGCTTTTTCTGCTGCTTCCCTAAGACGTTGGAGCGACATTGGGTCCTGACGCAAATCTATACCGTTCTCGCTGAGGAATTCTTCGGCTAACCAATCGACAATTTTCTCATCGAAGTCATCACCGCCTAAATGCGTATCCCCATTGGTGCTTTTGACCTCGAAAATACCTTCACCAATCTCAAGGATCGAGATGTCAAAGGTGCCTCCGCCTAAATCGTAAACGGCAATTTTCTGGTCGGTTTTTTTGTCTAACCCGTAAGCGAGAGAGGCGGCTGTCGGTTCGTTAATAATTCTCAGTACTTCAAGTCCCGCGATTTGTCCAGCGTCTTTGGTAGCTTGGCGTTGTGCATCATTAAAATATGCGGGAACCGTGATGACGGCTTGCGTCACCGTTTCACCGAGATACGCTTCCGCCGTCTCCTTCATTTTACGCAAAACGATCCCAGAAATCTCAGGTGGTGCGTGCTCACGATCGTCAATCTTGACTCTCGCTTCGCTACCGCTTCCCTCAATTACGGCATAGGGCACCCGCTGCATCTCTTCGCTAACCTCATTATAGCGTCTCCCCATGAAACGTTTGACCGAAGATACGGTGTTCTGGGGGTTTGTTACTGCTTGCCGTTTCGCAACCTGTCCAACAATCCGCTCTCCCTCTTTCGTAAAGGCGACGACAGAAGGGGTGGTGCGATTACCTTCAGCATTTTCGATGACCTTCGGTTCTCCGCTTTCTAAAACTGCCACACACGAATTCGTTGTACCGAGGTCTATGCCGATTACTTTACTCATTCGCTTCTTCCTCCTCGAGGTTCGGGACATCACTTTCCGCAACCTGTTCGCCTTTTCCCTTAGAGACCGAAACCATCGATGGGCGAATCACGCGATTACGTAACATATATCCTTTCTGCCACTCTTCAATGACTACATTTTCGGGGACACTTTCTGATTCAACGTGCATCACCGCTTCATGTTGCATGGGATCGAACGGTTCGTTGACGGCTTCAATCGGAGTTACACCGCGCTTTTCAAGGGTGCTGAGAAGCCCCTTGTAAATCATCTCAACTCCTTCAACGAGAGCGGCGACATCTTGGGATTCTTTTGTCGACTGGATTGCTCTTTCGATACTGTCTATTGTTGGAATCAGCTCTTTTGCGAAGCTTTCAAGTGCGTATTTTAAGGATTCCTCTTTTTCGCGTTCAGTCCGTTTTCTTGAATTATCGAGCTCCGCGATTGTACGGAGCGTCTGATCGTGTTGTTTCTCGGACTCAGCCTTGTATGCCTCATATTCGGCCGTGAGATTGGCAAGTGCTTCTGCTTCAGGCGAATCCCCCGATTCAGCCTCTGCGCCGGACTCTTCTGCCTCAGAAACCTCTGATTCCTCCGAATGGGCTGTTTGCGTTTCTATTTCTTGTTCCTCGACATCTGTGTTTTTTTCTTCTGGCATGCGTATAACCTTTCTAAGGAATAGCTACAAAATAGCTCCTATATTTTGCCGATACTAAAGTGATTCTTCAAACAGTTCACTAATCATCTGGGAAGTAAATTTGACAATCGATACGATGCGTGGATACGCCATCCGGGTCGGTCCAATAACACCTATTGTCCCAAACTGATTCTCGTGCACCCGGTAGCTTGATCTGACGACACTGCACATCTCCATGCCTTCACAGCCGTTTTCGCTGCCAATAAGCACCTGAATTCCGAGGGGTTCTTGTTGAGAAGACAACAGGTCGGCGATCTGCTCCTTTTGTTCCAAGACCCGAAATAGCGATTCAATTTTCTGAATTTCTCCAAACTCAGGATGGCTAAAGAAATTGGAGGTGCCATCGATGTAAACATGAGACTCCTGTTCTAGCGCAAAAGTATTTCGTGTAACAGTTGCTATTGGGTCGGACGGGTGTTGATCGAAAACCGCTTTCAATTTCACAGGGTCTTGTGAAATCTGTCGTATCTGCTTCAACGGCAGCCCTGCTAACTTTTCATTTAATATCCTGTTTATCCGGTAGAGTTCCGCATCGGGCAGATCTTTAGGAATGGAAACGACCTGATTTTTGACCGCTCCAGAGGCCATCAATAAAACGGCAAGTATATGTTCGCTATCAATCGAGATAAGTTCAAGGCGACGTAGAATACTCTCGTGCAGCTCTGGGCTCAAGACGACGCCGATATAATGGGAAATTGCGGACAAAATCTTGGAGGTTTGTTCCATAACCTCTTCAAAATCGCGACGAGATGAGGCGTATCCGTCTCGGATAAACTGTTTCTCCTTTTGACTCAACTTCTGATCGGTCATCAGGCTGTCGACGTAGACGCGATAACCTTGCTCGTCAGATAGCCAAGTTCCTCGAGATCTGCCATCGTATTCCGCAGCGTCGCCGCACTTAACCCCATATCGTAGTCCCGCACAATTTTCTGTGAACTGACGGGTTCTGCTGTCCGGTTATAGCAATCGACAATTGCTTCCAAAACGGTATGTTTTCGAGAGTCCAGCGTAGGAGTTATCAACGGGATCGCCTCAATTCGCAGAGTTATTAGCACTCTGCCTTTGAGAGTGCTAATAAATTAAACTACCATTTTTCAAAGGGATTTGTCAAGCAAAAAGGAAACGCAGCAGACGGGAAATTGGTTACATCATGGGACTCGGAACAACCCATTGGCTGCAAAAAGTCCCATGAACAGAAAGAAAAACAGCCTGAAATAAAATTAACAATTTCAGGCTGATTTTCGGTTATAACTGATATAGATTGTGTCAAGTTGAGTGCTTCGCGGACTGGTTTACATCATCCGTTTGACGATTGATTCGCCTTGTTCTTTTGTAATGGCGAGATCCGTTTTTCTGCCGAGAGCACCTTCCTGTAAGACCGGTTCGAGGTCTTCGAGCGCGGGACGACTTGTGTCCTCATAAAACAAGCCAATGGGAATCTCATCCCCCCAAATCATGGCTTGCTCAAGGGCTGCTTGCGTATTCGTCGGATCATGCTCTTCCTCTTCGAGTTTCCGCACATGCTGCTTGAAGTAAGCGAAGGTGTTATCCTTATTGAAGGTGATACAGGGACTGAAGACATCCACGAACGCAAACCCGTTGTGTTCCATACCCCTGTACAGCAGTTCGGTGAGATGCTTCGTGTCACCGCTAAACCCTCTGGCGACGTAGGTGGCACCTGAAACGATCGCCAACGCGAGCGGGTTGATGGGTTGTTCGACACTGCCAAACGGCGTACTTTTGGTCTTCATACCCATTCGGCTTGTGGGTGAAGCTTGACCAATCGTCAATCCGTATATCTGGTTGTCCATCACGATATACAGGAGATCGATGTTGCGGCGCATGGTATGCATGAAGTGGTTTCCGCCAATACCAAAGCCATCGCCGTCGCCTCCGGTGACGATTACTTTCATATCGTGGCTGGCGAGTTTCACGCCTGTTGCCACGGCAAGAGATCGACCGTGAAGGGTGTGCATCCCATAGGTGTTGAAAAATCCGGGCAGGTTAGACGAGCAGCCAATTCCGCTGATCGTGATGAACTCGTGCGGCTGGCGTCCGGTCTTGGCGCATGCCATCTCAAGGGATCTTAATACGCCAAAATCACCGCAACCGGGACACCAATCTGGGGAAACGCTTCCCTTAAAATCCTTCGCTGTTGGAGCCGCTTTTATGGGCTTTCCATCGTTTGCCATCTTATTCCTCCTTAAACTACAATTTCTTGATACGGAATATACAACTCGGTCTTACCCGCCTCAATCTCTTTAGCACCATCAACAATGTGGTGCGGCATGAATGGCTCACCATCATATTTGCGAATATGGCCATCAGTCTTGAAACCGGTTTCGCCACGCAGGAAGCGTGCAAATTGACCCGTGTAGTTACACTCGACGATAATTGACTGCTTACATTCCGAGAGGATCTCATTGACCTTCTCTTCGTCCATTGGGTAAAGCCATTTGAAGTGGATATGGTTGACGCTGTACCCTTCAGCTCTCAACAGACTGGCAGCTTCCCCAATGACACTCTTCGTAGATCCCCAACCGATCAGGGTGAGTGCTGCGTCTTCAGGTCCCTCAACGGAGGGAGGCGGTAACTCAGCAACGATACCATCCATCTTACGCTGCCGTTTTTCCATAATGTCTCGGCGTATGTGTGGGTTCGTGAACTCATCGCTAATCAGTCCACCATCCTCGTCATGTTCATCAGTGGCAGCAACGTAAACATGCCCCGGCGTTCCGGGCAACGCTCGCGGGGAGATTCCGCTGTCGGTAATCTTGTAACGCAGGTACTTTTCGTCTGTATCGTTGCTTTCAGTGATGATCTCGCCACGGTCGATCTCCTGATCCCACTTGATAAGGGCTGGATCGATATTCGTGTATCCCATAGAGAGTGTGAGGTCGGAAATCACCATCCCCGGACACTGATATTTATCAACCAAATTGAAGAGCTCTGGAATCACATCGAAACCATCCATGATACTGGTCGGTGCGGCAATAATCTTCGGGAAGTCGCCTTGGCTGGCGCCCAGCACCTGCCATAGGTCGCCTTGCTCGGTCTTGGTCGGTAGCCCGGTTGAAGGTCCACCGCGTTGGACATTAATAATAACCACCGGAATTTCCATCATCCCGGCACTGCCAATAGCTTCGGTCATCAGTGCGAAACCGCCGCCGGAGGTTGCACACATAGCGCGACACCCTGAATGAGCGGCACCGATTGCCATATTTGCAACACCGATTTCGTCTTCAACCTGCCGTACCATGATATCCAAATCACGTGCGTTTTCAGCCATCCAGTGCAGCACACCGGTCGAAGGGCTCATCGGATAGGCGCAATAGAATTTGACGCCGGCTGCCGCTCCGCCCATTGCCATCACCTCATTGCCAGTCGTCACTGCGAGCGGCTTGTCTTGTATGGGTAGTGATGTGGGGAACGGTGTGAAATGTTCGGTAGCATGGTCGTATCCTGCTCTGGCGATGCCGACGTTTTCGTCAACAACTGCCTGACCTTTTCGCTGAAACTGAATCGTTAAAATATTTTCCAACTGTTCCAAGCCTGCTCCAATCATGTTAAGCGCGGCACCGAGTAACAAAGTATTCAACATGATCCGGTTTCGGCTATTGTTGGACAGTTCCTTAAAGGAGAGTGGGCATAACTGAACGTTCTCTGGAACATCCGCTCCGGGCTTCGTGTTATCGCTGTTGTAAAGAATTGCGCCACCGGAGACGATGTTCTGAAGGTGCTTATCCATTGCGTCTTGGTTCAACGCGATGACCAAGTCGATCTTATCACCATGGTTTGCAACGGGTTCAGAACTGAGTCGCATGGTTAAAAAGGTGTGGCCGCCACGGATGAGGGATTGATAGGCACTGTAAGTGAACGCATAAACGCCACGACGCGCGCAAATCCTCAACAGTAACGGTCCACTACTCTCAATACCTTGGCCGGGTGCCCCACCCATACCAATGGCAAAATCGTAATTTCCCATTTTATATCCTTTCTATCGTAGGGTTTCCATCTATCTGAAAGTCGCAGAGTAACAAAGCCAAAGTCCCCCTACATGCGTGAGGGAGGAGTCATTTGCTTTTGACTATACCAAAATCAGGCGTGCATGTTCAAAAATTGGTTAACTATTTAAGCGGATACAAGTTTTTATGGTTGATTGACGTACTCCCACAGCCTAAAGGGTAGGGATTCTTATCTGTCCCCATCCGATAGGCTGTCGAATTGTGCTATCAACAAGGATTGCCCGGCGAACCGGGGCTTATGTCCTCTCCTTCATGGGTTGACGCCCCAACCCGAAAGATGTTAATTGCAGCGTTACGGTCTCGGTCATGGACTGCGCCACAATCGTTGCAACGCCAAGTTCTATCACGCAAGTTCAACGTTTGATTGACAGTACCACAAACTGAGCAAGTTTTACTGGAAGGATACCATTTATCAGTGAAAGTGATTTTGACACCCTTTTTGGGGGCAATATACACCAATTTCTTAACGAAATCGGCAAAGCCGAGGTCGCTGACTTTACGTCCCCAAAGCGACTTCATACCTTTGAGATTCAAATCCTCAAGACAGATTTCGTCGTGTTCATCAGTGAGTTCATGTGCTAATTTCCAATGGAAATTTTCCCGTTGGCGTTCAACCTTACGGTGCTTGCGGGCTAAATCAAGCCTTGCCCTTGCCCGGTTGTTTGAACCTTTCTGTTTTCGGGAATGGTTTCGATTCGCCCGTTTGATAGCGTTGAGACTGCGTTTGAAAAACTCGGGTGATTTTATGTCATATCCATTTGACCCAGTGAGAAAACGCTTTAGACCAAAATCGAACCCTGCGATTTTACCCGTCATGAGCCGATTGAGGACTGGTGCCTCATAGTCTGTTAAGATACAGATATAGACATCACCGATAGCGTCCCGTTTAATGGTACAGCGTTTTGGGGTGCCTAACACATCACGGGACTTGAAATAGGAGTAGATACACTTTCCTATTTTGATGCGATTGCCCGGCCGGAGTTTCCAACCGGCTTGAAGCAGTGTGAATGACTTATACTTGCCACGCGACTTGAAACGAGGACGCCCCCATTTCTTACCATTGGATCTTGCTTCAAACATTGACCGGTAGCCCTTGTCAATACGGGAGGCGACATCTTGTATGGATTGGCTTGGCAATTGATTCCAATAAGCAAACCGAGGCAAGCGTTTCAGTTTAGAGATATGGTTTATCAATCTAAACTTGCTAATATACTTACCATAGATGGCATAGTACCGTCGCTGAAGGGCAACGCAATGATTCCAGACGTGAGCGTGTCCGTCTATCGTCTTGTGCAATTCACCATTACCGTGATTAGAATACAACTTGAACCTGTAGGTTTTCATTATGGATTATTTTTATGTCTTTCATGACCGGTCAGGGGGTGGGAAGCACCACTGAGCAGTGGCGTTTACCCTTCCCACGAAAGACAAAACAATTATACTATATTTCACCTACTATTTCAACACTTTTTGTCTATTAACGCGCTTTGGCTGACTACAGCCCCAACCTAAAGGATGGGGTCTTGTCAGCAAGATTGATAAGGTCTGGACAGCAAAAAACCATATTAAGCATACCACATCCTACCTTATTTTTCAAATGAATTCTATATAACTAGCGACAGCCCGTGTCTTCGTTGAGAGAAGATGTTTTTTTCAATAAGCAACAATTCTAATTTTACAGTTCGCTTAACGCTTTTTCTGCTTCAGGTGTTCCAATCTCTGACAGTGCAAAAGCGACATGTTGACGAACCCGATCGGACTCATCAGTCGAGGTGGCTATCAAAGCTGGCACAGCGTCGCTCGCAGCTTCACCGACATTTGCCAGTCCAACCGCAGCGTAGGTCCGAATCTCTATTTCATCGTCACCGAGTGCCTGAATTAATGCAGGCACAACTGCATGGGTAGAATTTCCAATTGTGCTCAACGCACGGACAGCATATTCGCGTACGGGGTCATAGGTGTCATTTAATGCTTCAGCTAAAGCCGAAACCGCAGGTTCTCCAATTCGAGCAACGGCGTCGGATGCGTTGAGCGCAACATGTCTGAATTCATGGGCAAACGTATCTATCAAAGCAGGAACGGCGGGTTCTCCAATCTGTGCTAAGGCGTCAGCTGCACCATCGCACACATCCCAAATCACGTTTTCTAACGCCGCTATCAGGTCAGGCACCGCAGATTCACCAATCTCAACCAAGGCTGCAATCGTCGCTTCTCGATCCTCGTCATATTCCAACTGTTCAATCAATTCATCAATATCGTAATCTTCCATAAAATATCCTTAGCAGCGTCTTCTGAGGGAATTACCTTCTTTTCTTCAGTTTAGACGTTTCGTTTATCCTTCGAGTGCGAGTAAGAAAGGATTTTCCAACACGTCAATCAACCGACGCAAAAAACGGGCTGCATCGGCACCATCAATCAAGCGGTGGTCGTAGGAAAGGGCAAGCGGCAACATCAGACGCGGCTGAAATTGGTCATTGATAAATACCGGTTCAATCTGACTGCGGGAAACACCGAGAATGGCAACTTCGGGGTAGTTGATTATCGGGGCAAAGTTTGTCCCACCGATATTGCCAAGGTTGCTTATCGTGAAGGTTCCACCCTGCATATCTTCCAAACCGAGTTTCCTATTTCTTGCCTTCTCCGCTGCCTGATTCAACTCAATCGCTAATTCGGTAATGTTTTTCTGATCGACATTGCGGATAACGGGTACTAGAAGCCCTTGCGATGTATCGACAGCTACACCGATGTGATAGTATCGCTTGTAGATAATTTCTGCTCTCTCCATATCCACGCTTGCGCAGAACTGCGGGAATTGCTTCAACGCACCTGCAGCAATTTTGAGGAGTATTGCCGTGATTGTGAGTTTACCACCTACAGCCTCAACCTTTGAGGTGTGCTGTTTGCGGAGTTTTTCTAATTCTGTGATATCCGCCTTATCGAAATTTGTGACATGTGGGATCGTCCCCCACGCAGTCGCCATATGCTTCGCAGTAGCACGGCGTATCCCTCCCAATGCAACTCGCTCAATTTCACCCCATTTTGAGAAATCTAGTAGTGGCTCGTCAGTTTCAGTGATCCGTTGCGTTTCGACTGACGGTATAGCCGGTGTTTCCTCCCGTTTTTCCGCTCTAGTAGTTGGGGGTGACACGACCTCGGGTGCGGGAGCAGTTTTCTGTGGCGTCTCTGGAGATTCGATCTTTCCTTCGCCCATTCCCTCCGTGTCAACCGTGAGAATCGGCTTTCCGACCTCCACGATTCCACCTTCCTCCACATGAATCGCCGTGATGGTGCCGCTGATGGAAGAAGGTATTTCGATAGCAGCTTTATCCGTTTCAATCTCCAACACCGGCTGATCAACTTCGATTGTGTCACCGACAGACACCAGCAGGGCAACGACATCGCCGGCGTCAATGTCTTCTCCGAGTTCGGGGAGGTTAAATTCGGTTGTCATATCTGTTATCCGTGAGGCGTAAAACGTGAAACGTAATGCGTAATAGAATCGATTCCGTGCCGATCCCGATTCTCGTGTCCCGATACATCGTGGATTCTCGCTTCGCGGGAGACTCCGATCTGACCGGAGGAATCCCGATTTGTCGGGAGGTCCAAAACGATATATCTGCTACTAGCAACTTGCTAAGATACGTTAATTATACATTCTGCTCGCTTCATGAGTCAACTGAGGGAGGCAATAAGAGAAAGTCCCTGCGATTTGCCGAAGGAACTATCACACGATTACCTCTTCCAGCCCTGTTTTGAGGAGTTGTGAGAATCGCGAATTTGGGTCTCCGACAAGATATTCTCGCTCCCCGTGTTCTTGGACTGCACCATCTTCCAAGATCATTATTTCATTGACTCGTTCAACAGTGCCAAGACGATGGGCGATGATAATTCCTGTCCGGTTATGGAGCAGCTTCTGAACTGCGCGATCAATCTGTTGTTCGGTTGCTGGATCCAGTCGAGACGAAGGTTCGTCAAGGATAATGATTCCCGGATCTTTGAGAAATACCCGCGCAAATGCGAGCAGCTGCGCCTCTCCAGCGGAAAGCCCTCCAGCAGTGATTACGGTATCAAGCCCGTCTGACAACGACGCATACCATTCTGACAACCCGAGATCTTCGATGACTGCCAGAATCTGCGAGTCAGTGATTTCAGAGTTGAAAAGCGTGATGTTGTCCCGGACAGATGCATAAAATAGCTGGACATCTTGTGTAACTAACCCCACATTTTGACGTAAGTTGTCTCGCTGTAACTTCATTATCGGCATGCCATCCAGGCGGATTTCGCCCATATTTGGCTCATAGAACCGAAACAGTAAGCGAGTCATAGTTGTTTTTCCGCTGCCTGTCCGTCCGAGCAGACCGAGGACTTTGCCCGGCGCTAGGTTAAAGGAGATCTTTTTTAGAACCGGTTCGCCTTCATTGTAGTTGAATGTCACCTCATCAAATTCGATTGAGATTGCACCTGAGGTGGGAAATGTTTCCGTTCCATCTTGAATGTGAGCGGTAGTACGGTGCAAGGCTTCGATTCGCTTTAAACCCGCTGCCGCCTTCTGAAGATCGTTAAGTTGGCGGCCGATCTGGTCAAGGGGCTGTCGGAACATGGCAGTATAATAGATGACCATGGTAACTGTGCCAATGGTAAACGTTCCCTCTCGAAAGATATAGATACTCATACCCATTGAAATCGCAAGGCCTATGGCAAACATAATCCTCGTGGTTGCTTGCACAATCTCGCCCATAATCTGCGCTTTCAGTACCCGTCTATGAGCATCGCTATTAACATCGTAAAACCGATCCATTGTATAAGCGTTTCCGCCGTTGGTCCGAATATCTTCAATCCCGATCAGTCGTTCTTCGATGAAGCCATACAGTTTGGCATATCCCTCTCGCTCGGCGGTATACGCTGGAACGGCGATACTTCGTATGAGATTGCAGACGACAAACGCAATAATTACAAACGCTGTTAGCACAACCCCAACTCGCCAATCCTCTCGGAAAAGCACGATGAGGACGCCAATTAGTAGGAATGTGTTGCCGATGACCTGTAGTACAAATTCCGAAAAGAAGTTTGAGAGTGCTGTTGTGTCACCGTCCACGCGTTCGACCATCTCTCCAGGGGTATACTGGTGATGGAACGACATGTCAAGATTCAGGCAGTGAAACGCCAAATCCTCTCGCATCCGATTGGTTACCCGCCAACCTACATCCTGACCCAAATAGGAACTAATCAGCATGATGATTTGCCCAAAGATACCAATTGCAAGAAATAACCCACCCGCAATAATCAGATTTCGGAGTGCGCCACCTGCCTTTGCCGTGTCGATGAAGTAACGAAGAATTTGGGGATTGAGCAGACCTAAGCTAATCCCACCAAACATGGAAACCGCAAGCAGCGTCACCCGAAACCATAGGGGTTTGAGGTAGTGGACGAGTAGTGAAACGTATTGTCTGAGTGGTACTTTTTGCAAACGGGTGTTGTCCTTTCGTCAGAGTGAGTCATCCTAGAGGATATCTGCTTTAATCATGTTCGTCGTTCCCGGCACGTCCGCCGGTATCCCCGCGATAATGACCACCTGATCTCCCACGTGCGCAAGCCCCGATTTTAATACAGCTTGCTTCGCACTTGTAATCATCGTGTCTGTGTCAGGCGCGAATTCAATTGAGATGGGGAATGCTCCCCAAAAGAGCCCTGCACGCCGGAGTGTAGATTCATAAGGACTGACAACTGCAATGGGTGCGGGTGGGCGATACTTTGCCACCAACCTCGCAGTTTGACCTGATCGTGTACAGCAGATAATGGCTTTCGCACCGATTTCTATAGAGGTGTGGCAGGCAGCGTGCGCAATGGCGTCCGGCACACTCTCTTCAAGGGTGATTGGCTGGCGTTTGAAATATTCCACGTAGTCAATGGTAGTTTCAGTTGTCGTGGCAACTTGAGCCATTGTTCGGACCGCGTCGGAAGGGTATTTGCCAATCGCGGTCTCTCCGGAAAGCATTAAAGCATCCGTGCCATCGAGAATTGCGTTAGCGATGTCTGTGACCTCTGCTCGTGTGGGACGTGGATTGACAATCATTGATTCAAGCATCTGGGTTGCAGTGATGACTGGCTTACCCACAATGTTTGCCCATTTAATAATCTCTTTTTGGATAAGCGGTACTTCTGGAAGGGGGACCTCTAACCCCAAATCCCCTCTAGCGACCATCACACCGTCTGCTTCAGTGAAGATTTTATCTAAGTCATCCAATGCCTCACGTTTTTCCAGTTTGGCGATGATCGGTATATCAGAATCGTGTTGTTCGAGGATCGATCTGAGGTTCTGTAGGTCTACGGCATTTCTAATAAAGGATTGGGCGACCCAATCAACTCCGTGATCAATTCCAAAGCGCAGATCCTCGACATCTTTTGGGGTTGGAATGGGAGTTTGTAGTGAGATATCGGGAACACTGATCCCCTTGTTTGAACGGAGCATCCCACCAGCGATGACTTCGCAGATGATGTCCGTACTTGTGGTCGAAATCACGCACAACTCAATCTCTCCATCCGCCAATAAAATGTGATTCCCCGATTTAACGTCCGCAACTAATGCGGGGTAGCTGATCGATACGGTATTGAGATCGCCAATGATTTCCCGTGTTGTGAGGGTGAACTTTGTATTTGGGAATAACTCAATTGGCTCGTCCGAGAATTTGCCGATTCGCATCTTTGGTCCCGATAGATCTTGCAAAATTGGTATTCTCACGCCAAGCTGCTTGGATACTGCTTTCAGATGGGCGATGGTTTGCGCATGATCGGCGTGTGAGCCGTGCGAGAATGAGATTCTTGCGACATTCATCCCTGACTCAATCAGTGAGCGTAACATTTCTGGTGAGCTGCTAGCGGGACCGATCGTACAAACAATATTTGTGCGTTTCCGTTGCATATTATAATTTGATTGTGCTATACATATATCGCCCCTCTGGGGCTTTGTAGGTCGGGCAAGATGCCCGCCCTACGGGTATAGGGGTCAATTTTATCGCGTCGCACATAATTATCAACTTGGGTTATTATACCACACGGCTAAAGTGAGACAAGCAAATTTGCCTTACTTGTCGGGTCATTTATAGTGGATCTTAGCATTAATGAGATACTCCCAATGCACAGCACCCCCCTAATCAGGTGGAAGCGAGGAAGCGGGTATGTGAGGGCGCGAGTGTGTGACGAAGCGAGTCCCGGCAATGCCGAGGATCCCGAAAATCCGGAGAAGTGTGTAAAAACTCGTCCTCTCACCTCCTCGTCGTCTCTGGTTCTCAGGGGGACTTTGGAAACTCCGCGTAGGTTGGAGTTATTGGGGCTTTATGCTAGTTAACTCCCCTCTTTTTATGGAAACTAAAAAAAGGGGAGTTAAAAAGTCCTCCAGTCTGTTACTATAGATGGAGTTGACAACCCATCTAAAACTGGAGGATACCGCTATGATAACCGATTTTGATGACCTGTGTCTATGGACTTATGTCATTGTTGATGACATTGTTATAAAACTTGCACCCTCACTCCGACGCCCCGGGCCCTGTCCCGATTGTAGCGATAGCAAGTTAATCACTATGATATTGGTTGCCGAATGTAAGGGGTGGGACATCGAAACCCAACTGCTATCCGACTTTAGCCAACACCCGACTCTGTTCCCTCAGTCCCGATTCAACCGGCGCAGACGCAACTTGGGGAAAATCATCAATCAGATTCGGCAGATGCTCTTGTCAGACATTGAAGGCACTGAACAGAAGTTATGTGTTATTGATAGTTTGCCGATTCCAGTCATGCAGTTTCATCTTGTCCCTTCGTCATCAAATGATTGGTCATGCTATGGTGCCAATTATGGTCGAGTCGAATCAACCAAACAGACCATCTTCGGCTATAAACTGCATCTGTTAGTCACCGCAAGGGGAGTGATTGTTGATTTTGCACTGGCGCCCGCTTCTGAAACCGATTTAGCGGTTGGCAATGAATTGCTCTGTGGACACTACGATAAGCAAGTGATAGGGGATAAAGCCTATATCAGCACTGAAATCAAAGAACAATTAACCCAAGTCAACGGTATCGAGTTAATAACCGTCCCCCGTCGAAACCAGAAACAACAAATCTCCAGACAAACAAAGCGGTGGATTAACCAAGTTAGGCAGATAGTGGAAACCGTTAATGGGCAATTGACTGAACAATTTCATATAAAGAAGAATCATGCACATACGTTCTGGGGATTATGCACGCGGTTATATGCTAAACTCACCGCTCATACACTTAGCATTTATCTGAATCAGCTAACCAAAAAAGAGGCGTTTTTACAGATGAAAGCGTTGGCTTTTCCAGCTCCTTAGGAACTAGCATAAGGCCCTAAGAGTGTTTCTTTATAAGCGCCATCAGGTCCATGGCAGATCAGGCAGCTCTGTTGAAAGATAGCGTAGGTGTCAAGGGCTATCTGTTGTTGGGCGGATATGTTTTGAGAACCAACGATGAATATCAATAGAACGATAAGGGCGATGCGATGCTGATGCTTACAAATCTCAATCGAATTGAGAGCTAAATGACGCTTAAACATAAAGAGGGTTTCCTAATCTGATAGTTTGCAGGGGTTACGGCATATTGTTTTTGAAGCCCGATTCATCGGAACGGAGTATGCTTACTCCTTTGTGGCAACTTGCGCTATTTTATCAAGATTGATACCTCCAATCAAGCGAAAAAGTGATTGGGTTAGGGCAATCGTATCTGTATTGTCTGAATCGTGGATTGAGCGGATTGTACAGATTCTTGTCTGAATCAGGATTAACAGGATAAGAAGTGTCAGGATTCGGCGATCCCTCCCCGATGGATCGGTTCCGGCGTAGCCGTGAATCCTCGATGAGTCTCCGATTGCATCGGGACGGGCGGGAGATGCAAGGGTTAAATGACCCTAGCCAAAAAAATTGATACTTGATTTCGAGGACAAACTTTGCTACACTCTTTGGACGTTTCTATACCTGATAATTGGTATAAATTTTTTGGCATAGCGGTCATAGTATCCTTTGGTGCTAGTTTAGTGAGAAAGTTTTCTCCACATTGTTCAGGAGTTCATTGGTTCATTAGTCGGTTGGTTGATTCATTCTTCTTATGTTCCCCCTTCGGATGCACATGTCGCCCC
>JAGWBT010000070.1:23340-28420 GCA_021295755.1 Candidatus Poribacteria bacterium | reverse complement strand
GCCAACCCCCTAAATCCCCCAACCCCCCTAGCCCCCCTTATCAAGGGGGAAACCGTTATCAGGGGGACTTTGGAAACTTTGCGTAGGTTAGAGTTATTGGTACATGTCTACTTATTTAGGAGTTACGCAGTTGGGTGCTCAACCCCTTGTAGTTCGGCGATTTATCGCCGCTAGACACCCTTCTCAACCCTGGTCTCGGAACGGACGTCCGATGAATCGGGCAACTACGATAGAGACACCATCACAAAGTTCGTAGGGAACAACGATCCTCCGTTCCGAGAGTCCGAGAGTTGGTCCCTACTGAAGTGTGTAAGTCCTATTATTTTTAGAATTCGCTATAATTCACAAACCATCAATGATCTTTACTATCAATAAAATCCATCATAAGATCTTCCTCACTTATAGTTCTGTATTCCTTATCATAATTATAGGAATCTTTGTGGTCGCACGTGTTGGAGTCGTACGGACTTTGGATAATCAAATTCAGGCGAAAGCCCAAGAAGTCAAAACACGACTCACCCACACGATAGATCTGCTGCGCCACGATATTGAGGAAAAAGTTCAGCGCGAAATCAAGGACTGGCGTGTCGTTCAAGCGATTCGCAATCGTGAGCCGTATCCGCCTAGTATCACTGATAGTGTGATGGATATCTTAGAATATGGAACCGACGAGGGTATCATCACTGCAAGTAAAGTGGGAAATGATGAACGTCATTCTCTTGACTTGCGGCATGGTGAACAGGATTTGGAAGCGTTAGATCTGGCACGAAAATCGAAGCTAGAACCAGCGTCGAGGCTCCGAACATCTGAAGCAAGGGCGACAATCGAGATAACATTGCCAATTCAAGCGGAGGGTAATTTTTTGGGATTTGTTACCGGCGGCTATTTTTTACACGAACATCTCAGTCAAGTCCTAAAGGATCTGACACTCCACCCGATCTTTCTCAAAGAAGGTCCTCGCCTTGTATCGCTGAACGCACCTAGTGATACAATCCCAAAGTACCAGCGAGAATCGCTGCTAGTGCTTGCAGATGACACAAATCAGATTGAGCTAATAGATGTGCCGCACAGCGTCAGTCGTATCCCAATTTTAGCCTCAAATATTGAGACATCGGTTGAAACGCAGCAGCAACCCCAATCCGTTGGGCCGGAGCTGATTCTCGCATATTCCCATCGAGATCAAATTGAATTACAGCAGCAGCTTATGTCTATCCTACTTATCATCGGTGGGGTTGGACTGATTTTGGTATACATTGTCAGTTATATCGTTGGGCTTCAAATGACAAAACCGATCAATCAGTTAGCGGCGGGAGCGGCTGAAATTGCGTCAGGGAACCTTGAACAGCAGGTCGCCCTCCAGAGTCGAGATGAGATTGGTAGATTGGCGGGGGCTTTCAACCAGATGACGGCAACCCTGAAGACGAGTCTAGAGAGACAGCTCGCTGCCGAGCGACGTGCAGCATGGGGAGATGCTGCCCGTTGGGTTGTCCACGAGATTAAGAACCCGCTATTTCCAATTCGGCTTTCAATTGAAAACCTGCAGCGAGCCTATCGAAGTGGGGACACGCGACCAACGAGGTTTGATGGGATTTTTGTGCAATGCACCGACATAGTTATCGAAGAGGTGGAACGCCTACAGCGACTGGTGGATGAGTTCGATCAGTTTGCGCGAATGCCCACTCCTAAACGGGAGCTATCTGATCTCAATCCGATCGTGCAGAGCGTGGTGAACCTATACGCGGAATCCGTTGAGAACATTCAGATTAAGGGAAATCTTGCGCCCAATCTCCCTCGTCTCTCGCTTGATTCGGAGCAGATTACGCAGGCGTTGGGGAATCTGATTAAGAATGCGATCGAAGCGATGCCTGACGGAGGGACACTGAACCTTTCGACTCAATCGGTAAGTGAGGGACAGATTCAGGTCAAGGTCCAGGACACGGGCATCGGTATGTCATCAGAGACGCTATCACAGATTTTTGAACCCTATTATACAACAAAGGATACAGGCACAGGACTCGGTATGGCGATTGTTCGGCGTATCATCACCGATCACGATGGGGAGATTTTCGTCGAGAGTGAAAAAGGAGTTGGTACGACTGTTTCGATTGAATTGTTTCGTGAAACGTGATGCGTAAAAAATTGATTCATTGGTGTCTAATCTACAGAGTTCATATCAGAAGAATGTGTAACACGCTCGGTTTTATTCCTGGCGCTTTAAGGTCTGGACTCCTGACGCAGCACCGATAATGACCTGATCGGTGCGGTTAATGAAAAGGCCGTTGTCAACAACGCCGGGGATATTATTGATGATACGCTCAGTAGTGACTGGATCGGGAATGCCGTCGAAAACGCAGTCCAAGATATAATTGCCGTTGTCACTAACAAAACCGGGACGCAGGGTTGCGTCTCGGCAGATCCGGTTGAGTGCAAGTTGGGTTGAACCCCAGCCAAAAGGGACAACCTCCACCGGTACAGGGAAATTGGAGCCTAATTGTTCTACTTGCTTTCCTTCGTCAATGATGATGATTAATTGTTTGGAGGCGTGGGCAATGATCTTCTCTCGGACTAATGCTCCGCCCGCTCCCTTGATGAGATCGAGGGTAGGATTGACTTCATCCGCACCATCAATGGTCAAATCAATCACAGGGCGTTCCCCAAGGGTTGAGAGCGCTATCCCCTGTTGAGTCGCGATTTCTTCCGTCTGTTTGGAGGTTGGAATTCCGATGATATTGAGCCCGCTCCGAATTTTTTCGCCGAGTTTTAGCAGCGCGTAGTAAATTGTTGAGCCTGTGCCGAGCCCGACAATCATGCCGGATTCCACTTCTTCGACAGCCTGTTCTGCCGCGAGTTGTTTCAGTTTTTCTGTTTCCATATTTTCTCCTGATAGGGATTTGTCCCGGTAAATCGAGACTAACAACCTTTTACCTTGAATTGCTTATCCGTGCGCTGTTTCTAATTTTAACACCTCACGGGATGGTTTTCTACCGAAATTGTTGCGTCTCACGTATGACATCATACACATTACGACCACGTAAGGATAACCGCAAATGAATCTATACCTCCGCCTGTTGAGTTACGTTAAGCCGTACTGGAAAAGCACAATTGTCTCACTAATAGCAATGTTGGTTGTGTCCGTTGGCAATCTTGTCCCAACATGGATTGGAGGGAAGATTGTTATTGATGAGGTGATTGTACAGCGGGATATCAGTCGCTTACACTGGATTGCGCTTCTGCTGCTTGGCATCTATCTCGTAAAGAGTATCGGGGTGATGTTGGCAGAGTGGCTGTCCCACGAAATCGCTGAAAAGATTATCTACGATATGCGGACGCAGATCTATAGTCACTTGCAGAAACTGTCGTACCGTTTTCACAAGGACAGCACTACCGGCGACCTGATGTCACGCGTGGTGAATGACATCGACGCAATGCGAGATATGCTCGCTCACACCATACACATATTCACCGTGCAGGCATTGACCTTTATCGGGATTGCTATCATACTGAGTGACATGCACTTAAAAATGGCGATCCTGACCCTCGTTCCAATTCTGATTTTGGGACCGTTGATTGTCCACTTCGGTATAAAGCTACGTCTCATTTCCCGTGATGTGCGTGCAGAGCTTGCGGAGGTCAACGCTCGTTTGCAAGATAACCTTTCGGGCATCTTTGAGATCCAAGCCTTCGCCCGCGAACCCTATGAGGAAAAGCGGTTCATCGCCCGATGTGCGGATTACCGCAACTCAATCATCCGAGGCATACGTCTGTGGGCGCGACTGAATCCCGCCGTGCAGTTTTTGCTTGGCGCGAGTTACACATCGATTCTGTGGTACGGCGGTTGGCAGATAATCAACGGATCAAGCGACATGACTGTTGGGCAATTGTTTATTTTTCTCGGATTTCTGTGGCAACTGTTTGTCCCGATTCAGATGGCAAGCCATGAAAATGAGCGGTTGCAGAAAGCCCTCGCCGCAGGCGAACGGATGATGGAACTATTAGATACAGCACCTGAAATTAAAGATGTTCCGAATGCTTGGACGGGTAAGGTTAAAGGGGAACTTTTGTTTGAAGATGTTTCGTTCAGGTACACGGACGAAGATGTCTTGACAAATGTGCACCTCAAAATCCGACCGGGCGAAACAATCGCTTTTGTCGGTCCCAGCGGTGTCGGCAAAACGACGTTAGTCGGCCTGGTGCCGCGATTCTACGATGCAACCGGTGGGCGGGTGAAGGTTGATGGTGTCAGTGTGCGAGATTGGCAAATTCAGGCGTTGCGGCGTCAGATTGGGCTTGTTCCACAAGAGACGTTCTTATTTAACGGCACAGTTGGAGAGAATATCGCCTACGGCAAGCTGAATGCAACACAGATGGAAATTGAAATGGCGGCGAAATCTGCCAATATCTACGACTTCATCATGAGCCTACCAGATCGCTTTGATACCGTCGTTGGCGAGCGCGGGATGCGCCTTTCCGGCGGGCAGAAACAACGGATCTCGATTGCGCGCGCCATTCTGAAAGATCCGCCCATCCTCATCCTCGACGAAGCAACTTCCTCTGTTGATACGGAATCAGAGCAACTGATCCAGCAGAGTTTGGTGAATCTACTGCACGGACGTACCACGCTGATCATCGCTCATCGACTTGCGACCATCAGATTTGCAGATCGAATCGTCGTATTGGCGGACAATCGAATTGTTGAGCTTGGCACACACGTCGAGCTGCTTTCGCAAAATGGTCTATACGCACGGCTTTACAAAGCGCAGTTTGGGGACAAGGGCTCGTAGCTTTGAAATCCTGGCTCATGTGAAAAGAAAGTGCAAAATGATCGGAACGTGAAACGTGATGCGTGAAACGTAAAAACTATTATGGTAGATTTTAGAATTACTTAGACATTACAGATGAGCACTTAACCCCCTAACCCCCCTCATCAGGGGGGAATTACTGATGAACGTCTACTTATTTTATCAAAATCTTCCAATCTAAACCCCCGTCTTTTAATGCGGGGATACAGATTGGCTCCTTGTGTCAACGTCTACAAACGGTTGAACTTGTAGGTAAAATTGGGACTATCCATGACCGTGAT